>JAIRZE010000012.1 GCA_031267375.1 Rickettsiales bacterium
TCGTCCGTTTGACAGCGGCAGAACGGGCGTATGCAATCGACTTATCGTTCATTTCATGAACGGTCGCCTGATCCCCCTTCACACGGGTCAGGAGATAGGACTGCTGTGCAAGCTTCCGCACGTGCGAGTTGTGATTGAATGCGCGACGATAGGGAATCTCACCAGGGAGCGCTTCGGGACCGATCTTCGGGCGTTTGGGGATTCGGGGACTCGAGGATTGAGGGGGAGAGGGAGGGGGTGCGGGTGAGGGTAACCGGCGGGGCGCACGGCGCGCGGAAAATATCCGCGGCGTTTTCAAAGTGGTAAAGCCGGATGCCATTCGCGGCAAAACTATTTTATTGGTGGATGATGTTATGACGACAGGCGCGACATTTACGGAATTGCACAGAGTATTGAAAAAGGCGGGCGCGTCGGCAGTGTACGGGATTGTATTCTGCCGAGTTGTCCGCGCGATATGATTTATTATGCTTGATTTCCTATCTCTTTAATTGTAAGCTTTTCAAAAAGGAGTTCTTTATGCGGAAAGTTGCTCTGTTCGTTGCTATTTTATCCCTGTATTCCGGCGCGGCACTGGCTGCAAAGCAAAATTATGCGTCATTGCGCTTGGGCTATGCTATGGCGGATGCCGAATTTATGGGCGACAGTTTGAAAGGCTTTGGTGGAAGTCTGGCCTTTGGCGGATATTACAAATCCCTGAAATGGCTTTATTTCCGCACGGAATTTGAAATCGCTTATCAGCGCTTGTCCCAAAACAATATAACGATTTCGCCGGCGACACTGTCCCCTAATTTTTATATAGATTTTGGAACGACGGAATGGATCGCGCGGCCTTATTTGGGCGGCGGTTTGGTTATCGGTTTTGTAAGCGCGAACAATGATAATGCGTCTTATGATTCAAATCGCAGCAGCGGCGGCATTGGCTATTCCGCGCAAGTAGGCGCGGTCGGAAATATTACAGAGCGCTGGAAATGGGAAGGGGGGCTTCGCTATCGCGCCATATCCGTTTTGGATTTTCAGCTGAAAACCACGGATTTATTCGCCGGAATCCGCATTGATTTTTAATTAACATAAACCAAAAGGAAAAAAAATGAATAAAATTGCTCTTTATTCTTTGCTGCTTGCACTATGCGCTTGCGGCGGATATAACTCTGCCATAAAGCCCGGGCATCAGGCTGACAAAGAAAACATCATTCTGGTCGGAAAGATAGAATTGAATCCTGCCATAAATGACAGCTGGGAAGAGGCATCCAAAAAGGACAAGGATTTTATGGAAGCCTGTTTGGAAATAACCCCCGCGGCTAAGAAAATAGACGAAGATGATCTGGGCGATTACAGATACTGCGATTTTGAAACCAACAAATTCTTTGCCCTGGAAGTAAAGCCCGAAGGGAATATGGAAATAACCAGCATTAATTTCTGGACCACGCACAAACCTTATTGGTTAAGCAATACAGACTATACATACTATACTAATCTGAAAAATCCGAAGTTCGTAATCGGGACCGATTTGCAGGCCGGAAAGGCTTACTATGTCGGCACTATCAAGATAGACCTTGCGGAAAAGTCTTTCAAGAAAGACGACGGCAAGTATGATCACGACGAATTGGACTTGGTAATTCCGAAGAGTATGGCGATTGCAAACGAGTTCGCGGATGCCGGGAAATGGTTTGACGAAAATCATAGCAAAAACGGAAAGCTTTCAAAATCGTCCCTGAATCCGAAAGAATCCGAAGAAGAAAATTTGTTCAAGACGGTTACGACTACGACACATTATCGTTAGAAAAATGCGGCGAAAGCCGCATTTTTAATTAGCAATTATCAATTAGCAATGAGCAATTGATTTTTTGCGGATTTAATTGTATATTTCCTATTGTCCAATAAGATGATATTAAGGCTCGGTCTAAATTCCCCTTCCCAAAGGGAAGGGGTGGCAGGCGAAGCCTGACGGGGTAGGGGTATAAAATGTATTTTGCTTTTTTACCCCTACCCCGCCCGCTACGCGGGCACCCCTTCCCTTTGGGAAGGGGAATTTGCTCTGAGCTTTTTTTACAAATGTATAACAAGAAATAAAAATAAAAGGCATTAATTATGAATATAAAGAAATTGCTAATTGCTAATTGCGCATTGCTATTTTGCATCGGCGCTGCCAATGCTCTGCCGCTGACCGGCTTTTACCAGACCATTGACGACAAGACAAACAATGCAAAGTCCATCGTCGCGCTTTATGATTGCGGCGAAAAACTCTGCGGCCGCATTGTCGCACTGTATGATGCGGACGGTGTGAAGATCGCCGAAACACTGAATGCCCCGGAACGCGTCGCGGACAAAGTGGATGGCGCGCCGAAAATGGCCGGCTTGGATATAATATGGAATATGGAATGGGACGCCGATGATGCAGAGTACGAAAACGGAAAGATACTGGATCCGAAATCCGGCAGCGTTTATTCGTCCGTAATCTGGCAGGATAAAAAAGACGCGAGCAAACTGAATGTGCGCGGAAAAATCGGGCCTTTTGGCCGGACCCAGATCTGGAATGCGGTAGCTGCGGCGGATTTGCCGAAAGACTTGCAGAAACTGGACACCAGCAAATGGAAATAGTAATCAGTAATCAGTTATCAGTAATCAGCAGTATGTCGCATATTGAAAATAATTTTTTCAATTAAGAACATAGTTCACACACAATCATACTACTGATTACTGATAACTGATTACTGATCACTAAAAAATCCAAAGGATTTTTTATTATGAATATTGAACTTGGAAAAAACATATCTCCGCGCGAAATTGAAACCCGCATTCAGGCTTTTTGGGACGCGAATAATTTCTGGGAAAATGATGTCGCGTCCGCAAAGCCCGCGTTCTGCACTATGATGCCGCCGCCCAATATCACGGGCAGCTTGCATATGGGACACGCTTTGGACAATGTTTTGACCGATATAATCTGCCGGTACAAGCGGATGGACGGCTTTGATGTCTTGTGGCAGCCGGGAACCGATCACGCATCTATCGCCACTCAATTATTGGTAGAGCGCGATTTATCCAAAAACGGAATCAATCCGCGCAATCTTTCCAAAGAAGAACTGCTGGCGCACGCCCATAAATGGAAAGAAGAAAAAGGCGGGCAGATTATAAACCAATTGCATATTCTTGGGGTCACGCCCGCTTGGTCGCGCTCTCGCTTTACTATGGATTCCGGTTTGTCCCGCGCGGTTATAAAGCTGTTCGTAAAGATGTATAACCAGGGTTTGATTTACAGGGCGCGCCGCCTGGTCAACTGGTGTCCGAAACAGCAGACAACTATTTCCGACTTGGAAATTGAAACGCGCGATGAAAAAGGCAAGTTTTATTATTTCAAATATCCTTTGAAAGACGGTGGTTTTATAGAAATCGCCACCACGCGCCCGGAAACCTTATTCGGGGATCAGGCGATTGCTATTCATCCCGAAAACGAAAAGTTAAAGCATTTGATCGGACGCACCGCTATCATACCGCTGACTGATATTGAAATTCCGGTTATCGCCGACGAACACGCGGATCCGGAAAAAGGAACCGGCGCGGTGAAAATTACTCCTGCGCACGACCAGGACGACTGGGCCGTCGGCTTGCGCCATAACTTGGAACCGGTATGCATTTTAACGCCCGATGCAAAAATGCTGGATGCGTTGCCTGTGCCCGCCAAATACCGCGGTTTGGACAGATATGTCGCGCGCGCTGAAATTATGAAAGACATAGAAGCCGCAGGGCTGCTGATAAAAATAGAAGACAAGACGATTCCGACACCTTATTCAGAGCGCGGAAACTGTGTAATTGAATATATGGTGCGCGACGAATGGTTCGTTGACGCGAAAAAACCGGCCGCTCGCGCGATAGAAGTCGTAGAAAAAGGCGAAACAAAATTTATCCCGGAACACAGATACAATCTGTATATGGCCTGGATGAAAGACATTCACGAATGGTCAATTTCCCGTCAATTATGGTGGGGGCATCAGATTCCCGCCTGGTATGACGAAGACGGAAATGTTTATGTCGCGGAAAGCGAAGAAGAATTGCCAAAAGACAAAAAACTGACCCGCGATGAATCCTGCCTGGATACTTGGTTCAGCAGCGCGCTGTGGCCTTTTTCCACTTTGGGTTGGCCGGATGCGACGCCGGAACTTGCAAAGTATTACCCGACGGATCTGCTGATCACCGGCTATGACATTATTTTCTTTTGGGTTGCGCGTATGATGATGATGGGACTGTACGCTATGGATGATGTTCCTTTCCGCACTGTGAATATTCACGGGCTGGTCCGCGATTCCAAGGGCCAGAAGATGTCAAAAACAAAAGGCAACGGAACAGATCCATTGGACACGGTGGAAAAGTTCGGCGCGGATGCTCTGCGCTATTGGGTGTCAACCGCGCCGATCGGCGGCGATTTGCGATATAGCGATGACGAGGTAAAGCGCGGAAGCAAACTTTTGACCAAGCTTTGGAACGCCGCGAAATTCGTCCTGATGAATCTGGAAGACTTTGAGCCCGCATCCGCAAGCCCTCTGCCCATAGTCAACAGATTATTGGAAGACAAATGGTTGTTGTCTGAATTGAACAAGACTGTTGCAGAAGTGCGTCGGCATTTGGACAAGTATGACAGCTTTAACGCGCGCAGCGCAATTGACGCATTCTTTTATGATATTTTCTGCGACCAGTATTTGGAATTTATCAAGGACAGATTTTGGAGCGCTGAAAAATACGGCGCGGATTCAAAACTGGCGGCGCAATGGACCTTGTGGGAGGTATTGGAACAAATTCTGAAATTATATGCTCCGTTTATTCCGTTCTTGACGGAAGAGCTGGGTCAGAAAATTTACGGATACAAAACAATTCATTTGGAAGAGTATCCAAAGGTCCGTGGCGATTGGAATTTAGATGTTTCCGAAATGCAAGTTGCGCTGGATATTTTGAAATCTGTTCGCGGGCTTCGCAGCGAGCGGAAAGTCGGAAACGGCGCAAAGCTGGAATCTGTTATGATTCCGGAATCCGTGCCGGCCGCGCTGCACGGCCTGATAAAATCGGGCGCGCGCGCAGACAGCATTGTATTCGGTGATAAAGTGGATTTTGTGGTGAAGCAGAATGACTGAAAAATTGCGCGTTAAAAAAACTCTGAAAACTTACCAGTGCGATAGGCTTGGAAATGTGCGGCCCGTTATGCTGATGAACGAATTGCAGGCCGTCGCTGACCAGCACGCAGAAATACTGGGCGCCGGACGCAGTCATTGCATTGCAAACAATTTGGCCTGGGTCGTTACTCATTATCTGATAGACATTTTGGAAAGCCCGCGCGAATCCGAAGAACTGGAATTCATCACTTGGCCCTCAAAGCACGACGCTTTGAAAGCTGTTCGTGATTTTGAAGTGCGCGGCAGCGACGGCCGCTTGATGGTTCGCGCCACCAGCCAATGGATTTTGATAGATATGGAATCGCGTCGCCCGATTCGCCTTTCCGAAAATCTTCCGCATTGGGATGTAATTCCGGAAAGGGCGTATGATCGGACTTTTGATAAATTTCCGGATTTTGATTCCGGGAAATCACACATATTCAAATGCCGGTATGACGATGTGGATGTGAATCAGCATATAAACAACGCGGTGTATGCGGTATGGGCGACGGAAAGCGCCGGATTTGAGTTCAGGAATTCGCATAAACTGCGCAGGATTGATTTGAATTTCAAAAAAGAGATTTCGGCCGACACGCCGGAAATTGCGGTTGATGTTGCGTTTGAAGGCGATATATCGCGCCATAAAATTCGTACCAGCGATATAGAAAATGCAAATGTGATTTGCGAGTGGGAATAAAACGCGCCTTTGGCGCGTTTTAATTAGCAATTAGCAATTATCAATGAGCATTAATTGCTAATTGCTCATTGATAATTGCTAATTAAAAAGCGGGCAGGGCCCGCTTTTTTTAATTCACAGCTGATACCGCAAGGCGCTTGCGGCCAACGGCCCGGCGGCGGGACAATACATCGCGTCCGCTCTTGGTTGCCATTTTTTCGCGAAAACCGTGCGTCTTAACGCGGCGGGTCTTGGACGGCTGATAAGTTCTTTTTGTTGCCATAACTGTACTCTTTTATTTCTTTGCCGGGTCATTTAACCACAAGAAAACAAGTTTTGCAAGTTTTTTATGCATTTATTACAGAGTGTGGCTTGCGCGCGGATTGAAATAACCGGTGCGTTCCGCTTCGCGTTCTGCGCTGGCCTCTTTCATCAGTCTGCAAAAACGGGAAATGCTGTCTTCGGGCAGTTTTCCTGGAAATCTTTGCTGGGGCTGGGTCGCGACGACAGCAACGGCGACAACCGGGGCTTTGCCAATGCTTTGTCTGTAAGAATTGAGCATATCTTCGTTCAAATCAAAATTTCTCATAATTTGGTTCCTTGTTTTACAAAAATGTGAAGCATTTTTGTCATCCCCGCGAAGGCGGGGATAGGGCTAAAAAAGTACAATGTTTATTTTTAAGCCCTATTCCCGCCTGCGCGGGAATGACAATCACTTCGTGATTGTTAAAAAAATCGGATAGATTTTTATTTCCCGCGTTCAATCAATTTTAACGCGATAAGACCTTCTTTTATCAAATAATAGCTGAATGTCAAGGCCACCAGCCAATAAAAAGGCAGAAACAATGAAGAAAACATAGTTTATCTTACTTTTCCGGAATTTACTCTGATATTATTGGCTATTCTATAAGCAACAATCAAATCATTTACGGTTTTGGATTCGCTTAAAAGACGGGAAAGCATAGCTTCGTCTATGTTTTCGCCCAAATATAAATTTTGAATCTTGCTTTGCAGTTGGGTTCTGTAATTCATCAGCTGCTGCATATTCATATTTGTATAGTTTTGAAATATCATATTTTTACCTTTTTATTGTTGTTGACAAATACATTCTACCCCCCCCAGTTTATTTGTCAAGTGTTTTTTTCTGAATTGTGCGATTTTTTATAAACGCCGCGCAAGCGGCGTCATCCCTTTGAGGCTCGGGATCCGCTGCGCCGCAGGCCTTAATTTTCGCGTCAGCGAAAACCTGTGCGACACAGCGCTTCGCGTTAAAGCCTGCAGCGCAGTGGATACCGGCCTGCGCCGGTATGACGGCCCTGACGGGCCGTTTAGGAAAACGACTTTTTTCGCAAGATAGCGAAATTATTTTTATTTATTTTTTTTGATTATTTTCTTGCCGCCAGTGATGCTTTTTTGCTATCTTTTACAGGCAATAAATAATCAGTAATCAGTTATCAGTGATTAGTAATCAGTATATGATTATGTGTGAATTATTTTCTTATAAAGAAAATTATTTATCACAAATGCTCAACCACTGATTACTAATTACTGATAACTGATTACTTGAAAACCGAAGGTTTTTTTATGTCTGAAAATAATGAATTTATCAACGAAATCGTACCCGCCGCCATTCCCCAGGCCGCCTTGGAACAAGAGATGCGAAACAGTTTCCTGGACTATGCTATGTCCGTTATTACAGAGCGCGCTTTGCCCGATGTTCGCGACGGCTGCAAACCCGTGCATCGCCGCATTCTTTTCGTTATGAATGATGTCGCCCCCGCGACACGGTCTACTATTAAGTCTGCCCGCATCGTCGGCGATGTTATGGGTAAATACCACCCGCACGGCGACAGCAGTATTTACGAGGCTATGGCCCGTCTGGCCCAAGACTTTGCTATGGGCGAAATGCTGGTGGACGGTCAGGGAAATTTTGGATCGCGCGACGGGGACAAGCCGGCCGCTATGAGGTATACCGAGGCCCGCTTGAAAAAACTGGGCGCGTCTATGATGGACGATATGGAAAAAGATACTGTGGATTTCCAGCCAAACTTTGACGGAACCTTGCAAGAGCCTGTGGTTCTGCCGACCAAGTTCCCGAACTTTCTTGTAAACGGCGGATCCGGTATTGCCGTCGGTATGGCGACCAATGTGCCGCCATATAACCTTGGCGAACTCTGCAACGGAATTTTGGCCATTTTGGACAACAATGAAATATCCGACGAAGAATTATTTAATCTGATCCCAGGGCCGGATTTTCCGACCGGCTGCATAATGATGGGGCGCACTGCTGCTTACAAGGCCCACACCACGGGCCGCGGAAGCGTTCTTGTTCGCGCGAAGACTCATATAGAAGAATTCAAGGATCATCAGGCGATCATCGTTGATGAAATTCCGTACGCCGTCAACAAATCGCAATTGATTATAAAAATCGCAGAGCTTTCAAAAGAAAAGCGGGTGGAAGGAATCGGCGAAATTCGCGACGAAACAAACAAAGAAGGCATTCGCGTTGTTATTGAATTAAAGCGCGACGCTATGGCAGAGGTCGTTTTGAATCAGCTGTTCCAATACACCGAACTGCAATCTTCTTTCCCGGTTAATATGATGGCGCTGAATCGCGGCCGCCCGCAACTGTTCACGGTCCGCCGGGTGTTGGATACTTTCATTGATTTCCGGATAGAGGTTATTCGCCGCCGCACCATATTTGACTTGAACAAGGCTCGTAATCGCGCGCATACTTTGCTGGGGCTTTCCGTTGCGGTTGGAAATTTGGACGAAATAATCGCATTGATAAAAAGCAGCGAAAATCCGGAAGCGGCGCGCAATGCATTGACTGCGCGGGGTTGGAAGGCTTCTGATATAGAATCTTATATCCAGCTGATTGACGATCCGAACACGACTTATGAGAAAGGCTTGTTCTATATGAGCGAGGATCAGGCAAAGGCGATTTTGGAATTGCAGCTGCATCGCTTGACCGGACTGGAACGCGACAAGATTCACAATGACCTGGTGGATTTGGGCGCCACTATCAAAGAATTGCTGGAAATTTTGGGCTCCAATGAAAGGATTATTCAGATTATCCGCGACGAGACCACCGCGGTTCGCGACAACTGGTCGCATCCGCGCCGCACCGAAATAAGCGATATTGAAACAGACATTGATATGGAAGATCTTATCGCCCGCGAAGATATGGTTATCACGATTTCCAACACCGGATATATAAAGCGCGTCGCGCTGGATACTTACCGCGCGCAGCGGCGCGGCGGCAAGGGGCGCAATGCTATGACGACGAAAGAAGACGATTATGTATCGCAAATGTTTGTCGCGAATACTCATACGGCGTTGATGTTTTTCAGTTCCAAGGGATTGTGCTATCGCTTGAAGACTTATAAGCTGCCAGAGGGCGCGGCGGCCGCAAAAGGGCGTCCGCTGATAAACCTGCTGCCTTTGGAAAAAGACGAAACGATTACCGCGATATTGCCAGAGCCGGAAGATAAAAACGGATTCTTGCTGTTTGCGACGCAAAGCGGAAATGTCCGTCGCAATCGCTGGGACGCGTTTGAAAGCATTCGCGCGAATGGAAAGATTGCTATGAAACTGGATGAAGGCGACAGCTTGGTTTCCGTATTGGCCTGCACTGAATTGCAGGATGTTCTGCTTTCAACATATCGCGGCCGTGTTATTCGCTTTCCGGTGCCGGAAATCCGCGTGTGCGCGGGACGCGCATCTGACGGAGTGCGCGCGATTCGCCTGGATAAAAATGACAAGCTGATCGGTATGGCGATATTGAATCACAGCGATGCATTGCCGGAAGAGCGCAACGCGTATATAAAGCAAAGCCGCGCTCTGCGCCGCGCCGCCACAGGGATAGAGGAAGAAGCGGACAACGAATCGGTGGAAGATACCGCACTGGTGCTGTCTGACGAGCGATTCGCGCAACTGGCCGGGGCCGAGCAATTTATTCTGACTGTTTCCGAAAACGGATTTGGAAAGAGAACCAGTTCTTACGAGTACCGCATTACCCATCGCGGCGGAAGCGGCTTTGCTGGAATAAAGCTGGGCGGCAAGAATACCGCGGTCGCGGGGACTTTCCCGATTGACGAAGACCACGACATAATGATGGTGACGGACGGGGGAAAGATTATACGCACTCCGGTTTCTGCGGTTCGCATAGCGGGCAGGGCAACAGCCGGCGTCACATTATTCCGCACGGAAAAGAATGAAAAGATAGTCAGCGCCACCGCAATAGAAAAGGAAGAGGGGGACGAGTGTGAAGGAGAGAACGAATGACAGAAAATGCAAATAATTCAGTTATTTTATTAGGCGAATTTGATTCACATTCTCATAAGTATGAGAATTTAGAATATTGGTTCGCCCGTGATTTGCAAAAATTACTTGGGTACGAGAAGTGGGAAAACTTTACAAAAATTATAGAAAAAGCAAAAATTTCGTGTAAAAACAGTGGGATAGATATAGATGTTCATTGGCTTCCCGAAGTCAGGAAGTCAATATCTGGAAAAGGGCGAGAGCTTATAATTGAAGATTATAAGTTAACAAGGTATGCTTGCTATTTAATAGCTCAGAATGGTGATCCCAGTAAAAGACAGATTGCATTTGCTCAGACTTATTTTGCTGTTCAAACAAGAAAGCAAGAAATTATTGAACAAAGAATGCTGGAATATGAACGGCTGGCGGCAAGGGTTAAATTATCGGCAACAGAAAAAGAGCTTGGTGCTTTGTCGTATGAACGCGGGGTTGATAGTCAAGGATTTGCAATTATCAGAAGCAAAGGCGATCAAGCATTATTTGGCGGTTATAATACAAGTGCAATGAAGCAGAAATTATCTGTAAATAATGAATCAAGACCGTTAGCTGATTTCTTGCCAAGCGTTACAATAAAAGCGAAAGATTTAGCGGCAGAAATGACAAATTATAAATTAAAAAATTCGGGTATTTATGGCACTTCTTATATTTCAAACGAACATATAAGAAATAACACAAGTGTAAGAAAAGCTCTTACAGACAGTAATATTTATCCAGAGAAATTACCGCCGGCAGAAGATATAAAAAAAGTTGAGAGAAAGATAAAAAAGGACGAGAAACAGCTTGCTACAAGTGATACTAAACGAATAAAAGGTGGTACTAAATGAATCATATTAAAATCGGGGCGAAATATTGCCATTTCAAAGGTTGTGAAGTTCGCGTGCTGGCCTTGGCCAAGGACTCTGAAACCACGGAAGATATGGTTGTTTATCTGGAACTGGCCGACGGGATAATTTGGGTGCGGCCTTTGTCGGCCTGGTTTGATCAGATTGTTCGCCCAGGAATAGATCAACCCCGTTTCACAGAGATTGCAGAATGAGTCGCATAAAAAAATTCTTTGACGAAAACAAATACATCTTCATTATGCTGGGTGTGGCGGCCGTTTATGCCGCGGCGTTGCGGTTTTGTTTCGGCATAACCCCAAGCCTGGTTGAAACCTTCGCCGTTGCATTCGGGATAATAGAGTTTGATTTGTTGCGGCGCGAAAAGTCGTCGGGTTTTGCCTTTGCCGTTATAAAGTGCGTCTTGCTGGCGTTTTGGTTCATAACAATCGGACTGTACGGCCAGGTGGCATACAGGGTTGCATTTGCCATTTTCAATTTTGTGGCGCTTTTAATCTGGCTGTTTCCAAAGCGGATTACAAACAAGAAAAATCTAAAACCCGCTTGGTTGCCCGTAAAATTCGGCCTTGCAATTTATACCGCTGCAATATTGTTCGGGTTGGTTATGCTGGCCTGCTTTGATGCTATTACGGCGATGGATATGATAGTGGCGGCGCTTGCAGCGCTGGGGAATCTGCTGATTATATTCAAGAAAACTGATACCTGGGCAATATGGCTGGCCGCGGATTTTATCGGCCTGCCGCTGTTCTTTATAACCGGATCCTGGATGTATCTGCTGCTGACCGTGTTTATGATGGGGATAGAGTTTGCTTCGTTGCGATCCTGGGGAGGGAAGAAATGACAGAGCCATTTTTATCTATTAACGAGGTTTCAAAACGCCTGGATATTCCGGCGCATACCTTGCGCTATTGGGAAAAGCAATTTCCAACGGCGGTAAAGCCTGCGACGGGCGCGGGCGGGCGGCGGTACTATCGCGCGGAAACGGTCGGCGCGCTGTCTGCGATCCGCGGACTGTTGTATGATAAGGGTATGACAATCGCCGGTGTAAAGAAGATTATAAAGGAAGGCGGATTAGAGAGAGCGGAGATAGAAGAGCGCAGAGCGGAGATAAAGGATAATAATTCAAGTACGGAATCGTCGCTTTCAGAAGTTATCAATCTATTGGAAAAGGCGCGCGCGGAATTGGCTTGATTTTTGTGAGCGAGTGTATATAATTGCAATACTTTTTGGGGCAGCGATTATTGTTAAGCGAAAATTACGCTCTTCTATCTTCGCTCTCCGCTTTGTATTGGCGCATCGTCTAATGGTAGGACAAGAGATTTTGGTTCTCTTTATCGCAGTTCGAATCTGTGTGCGCCAACCAATCCGTATGACTTGTCATTTTCAGCAGCAAATTAAACGGCTCACGCGCAGAAAACAGCAGTTTTTCACCATCAAGCTCGCAGTTCGAAAGTAAGATGTTTATTAAAGCCCTTTTTTGCTCTACTTTCGAACTCTTGAACAATTCCGGCGCGCGGATTGCCATATTTATCAAGTATTCCAGCGTCAGCTCAAAAGATTTATCCGTTGTTTTATGATTTTCCAACTGAGCTTTTATCTTTTCCTGTTCCGCATCTATTTCCGCCAGTTTCGCCGCGTAATTATCTTGGCTTATTGATTCTGCCAGCAACAAATCAAGCAATTTGCTCTTTTTATCAGCGTTTTTATCAAACAGCTTATTCAGGCGGTTTGTTTCAGACACAGCAAAGGCATTTCTTGCCCCGATACTATCCTGCAAACGCGCCCGGAACTCACCCAGTATTCCCGGCAACACCGCTAGTTTAGCAAAGACTTCATTTTCCAGCTGCTGTGTTATCAGCCGCTCATTCACCGCCCTTTGACAGCAATTTCCCTTGAAGTGCGAACAGAACAGATAAGTATAAGATTTTCCATTAGGCTTTATTTTCTTATCGCTTGTTATGGTGCAACCGCAAGTGGCGCACTTCACCAGCCCGCGAAAGATGTGGGGCTTTTCGGCATACTTGAACTTTTTATGATTCCTGCCGTGCATTACATCCTGACACTTGTCAAAGATTGTTTTGCTTATCAAGGGCTCGTAAATATGCGGGATTATCTGCCCCTTGACGCGCATTACTCCGTAATAGAACGGATTTTGCAGCATTATATGAAGCGTTGAAACCTGCAAGGGTGCGTTAGACAGCAAGCTTTTCAAGCCCAGTTCTTTCGCCTTTACAGCCAAATCACCGATTGAATACAGACCGGTTGCATAGGACTCAAACAATTCTTTTATAGGTGCGGCGCGAACGGGGTCAAAGATTATTATCGGCTGATTATGCTCGTCCCTGCGATTCAGATAGCCCATAGGGGCGCGGCTTTGCCACACACCACGGCTAGTATTGTAATCCATACTCCGTTTTACATTATCGCGCAGGCTGCCGACATAGGTTTTAGCGGCGAATACGCCGATGTCCCACATCGCAATTTCAGATGCCTTTGAGTCTTTGCGAAGCCGCAAGCCCTCGCGAATAAAGTGAATCTCTATCCGGTCAGAGCCGCGTAGCTCGTCTAGCTCCACAGATTCCTTGAAGCTTCGCTGAATCCTATCAACGCAGTCGGCAACAACGGCGATTTTATCGCGCTGAGCCTTTACGAATGACAGCATTTCCACAAATTTTTTCCTATCGCCGCGCGTAGAGCTTTCCGTAAGTTGATAAGTTTTCAGGACTTCCAAATCGTTCCGCTGACAATACTTATTCAAGTTTTCCAGCTGAGCGTCTATGGATTTTCCTTCTTCCTGCTCACGAGAAGACACGCGGGCAAGCACGACCGCTTTCATAACACAACACCTTTTGCAAATTTTCGGAGATTATTAGAATTATGCCTTTTATGATTCGTCAAGCAAGCCCCAAGTCTATTTCTATCAGCAGCTTGTAATACTCAAAGAGCCTATCTATTGCTTCCAACAGATTTTCTTCGCTTATTGATTTATCAACGCACAGCAGCTTTAATTCGGCTTTCAGCCGGTTAAGATTATTCATAGGATTTCTCCACAGCTACCCCAGCATCATTGCTGATGGTTGTGATGAAGAACTCTCCACAGGACTATCACAGCAGAATTTATGAAAAATTTTTTCACCCTGTTTTCTGCGGCTTACAGGGCTTTTATTACGACTGACTTAAAATATTTTTTCCCGCACACGATTTTTATCAGCATTACAGGCAGGAATCACAGGCGGGAAAAAATATATTTTCACCACCCGCAACCACAGCCGGATTTACCAGTATTGACTTTTATCAGGCAAAGGTTTATGATGTGCTACGAACCTATTGGGAATAGGCTCGGGGTCATCAAAAAGCCCATATACAAACGGTGGTGTAAAAATCACTGAATCCCGCACGATAATCAGCGGGCGTTTAGCCCTCTTTTTATTGTATCCCCCGTCAGTATGGTCGGGGAGCCGCTAGTCATAAAACAGGGGCAACCTGAAAACTGGCGGGGTCATTTTTGTATATGATTTTTTGAACTCCCCGACCGCCATTTCCTTTGGCGGTCTTTTTTATCAACAACAAATGAGTTGGAAATGAGTTCACAAGACGAGTTTTATACAATGATGAAGTGTCCAACAGTCGGACACAATGGGGGCAACCCTAATGCCGACCTATGGTTTTGCGGATTGGAGCACGGCGGGGAAATGGAGTGTTGCAAACGGGAAAATAAAAAGAAATTGAAAATGCCGGATCGTAAAATTAGCTTTCGCAACAACAGAAAAGGATTTTTCAACAATTTCTATAAGATTCTTGAAGCTCTTGACTTAAATCATAGTCAATACCCTAACGAATTGTTCAATAAAGATTCCAGATTTTACAGCGCGAATCTTTACCCCTTCGGATTTCCGGGCATACACTTTGGGACTAACAAAGAAATTCACAAACTTACGGGATTAAAGAATAAGACTCAGTATCAGTATTTATGCGATTTGCTCCGCAAGGAATCAAATGAACCATTGCTGACACCGAACCACAATCGGGTTATTGTATGTTTTTCCAAATCATTTATGGAAGACTTTCTTGTTCAGTTTGTGCACAGTGATGACAAGTTGGGGAGTGCGATTATCCAATGTTGGGAACATCACGCCAACAATCCAGACGAGAAGTATTTCAAGGTTGATATAAACTCTGACACCATAAAGGCAATGATTTTCTGTCCGCATTTATGCGCCCGCGGATTCAAGTGTGAAAATCTTATTGAACTAATCAAAAGCACAGGATGGAAACTATGATTTGCCCGCATTGCCACAAGCCTATCCCGGACGAAGTTGCTGACGAACAACTCTACCAGCAAGCCGTTGATTTGATTATGAATGGTGGCGAACCCAGTATTGCCTTTATCCAGCGCAAGTTAGCAATCGGCTACAACAAAGCCGCCGGATTTATTGAGAAAATGGAATCTGACGGGATTATTTCCGCACTGGACACCAACGGCATACGGACTATAAAGAAATGAAACAACTTTTTGCATTCTTTTTACTTTTTGTTTCTATGATTGCATTAAATGCAAATGCTATAAGTTTGCAAACGCCAAACAATTCATACACTACGGGTTATCGTAATCTGTTCAATATATCAAAACGCATATCCTTGAATATGAGCTATGGCTTTAATACCCACTATTCTACCAATAGGATTGACACTTACGGCAGTATCGCGATTCCAGAATTTGGATTGGTATTTGAGAATGTATTATTGGATTCCGAAATTATAAATGAAACGCAATACAGCTTTGTTGCCGGTCCTTCTATCGCTTATGTATATGGCAACAAGTGGGGATTTATTGTCATACAGGCAGATATAACAACCGGAACACCTATAAGCAAAATGTCAAACAATGACAGCCTGCCAACATACCAGTCTATTATGAAACTGACTTTTATTCAGAAATTTTAACTAAAAGGAAACATTATGAAAAAACTAACTATATTGACTGCCGTATTGTTTGCAACTGGTTGCGCTATGAATGGCGGCGGTGGCGATAATGACGGAAATCACAGCCAGAATTGGAGCAACAGTCCTTTTTACAATCCCGATTGCGATTGCGAGATGTCATACAGGATTGATAACAACGGCGATTTAATCTTAAACAATGGCGATGGCAAAACCACTAATCTGAGCGAAGCCGACAGACAATTCAGTTTAGACAAATCAGTAGTCAGAAATTATCAGACAACTGCTACTCATGGGGAAGTTGTCAGGTCTTATGACTTAAATGGTTCTACGCTTTCCAATCACTATTACAATAATACCTATCTCAATCAAGGAACTGGTTATGCTTATCACGCATTCAACGCCTCAGGAAATAGCGATCAGCCAGATGAGAGAGATGTCAGAAGCGGCGAAACAATAGTAGAAGCACAAGTAAGAGCGGTTGCAGAATTGGCTGCCAATCAAGGCAATGTTTATACAGGTGTTGCAACAGCAAATAAAATTTATGCATATAATGACGGTGCATACCATTACCAGTATATTGACAGTGGCATTGGTGTTGCCCAGTTGAGTTATAATGGTCTTGCCAACACAGCTTATGTGAGAATGGGCGGGTTTGATAATCCGGAATTTGACTATGAAGGTAATGTAATGTATGTAGTCAATTCTATAAATGGGCAAAGGTATTTAGGTGCAGTTCCAAGTCAAACGGTATCAACAACTAATGGTGGGACTAGCAATGTCGGCGGAACAACCATTGTTATAAACAGGGATTTCTCTGTAAAGAAATAAACTAAAACAAACCCCGTGATTTTCTCACGGGGATTTTTTTTACAGCCTTGGTTTTACACGGACATATTCCGGTATTCCTTTATTTGCTATATCACGCACAACCCGGAACTTTGGTCGTGGCGCGTATTTCCTTGTATCAAACAAATCCAATGACGGAATGATTCTATCAGAATCAAAGTGCAGTGATGTATTCGCCGTTATCTGTTTGGTGCAATACCCGATTACATTCTCCGGCGTGTATTCCAACTTTTCTATATGCAAGGAATGATTATCCAACCTGTGTTTATCCCACACGCCGGTTATTGCTTTATCCAATTGCTCTTCATCAAAGGACTTGTTGCACTTCATAAGCAAATGAAAGTGCCAGTATCCAATCGGGCTTACTTCTGCAAAGGCTACGAATGGCTGCGGGTGCTTATACCAATGCTGACCCAGCAGGCAATACTCAAAATCACGAGACAACAGACGCAACCGCTCCTTTGCCACGAACAGGTTATGACTTTTCATTCGCATTGGCGACTGGATTGTAAGCATATGGCTTGGCACTCCGTATTCGGAAATCACCCATTGCTGGATTGTATCACGAACTTTGTCGCTATCGGTTTTATTACAATAATAACTCTCACTATCAAAATTATACAACATTATTTGACCTCCTATGGTCGGTTTTAGGGTAAGCTCTATGACATAGCCAGATTTGCATCTGTCTATTTCTCACTATGGAGCCGTGGTTATAAAAACGAGTATTTGCGCAGGTATGACTATGGCGGGTGCTTTACCACGCGCCAAAACTCGGGACACGAAACGCCACGTCCGGGCGAACATAATTAGTTTAGGAAGATTTTTTTATTCAAATTGCGGATTACACTCACTTATTTTTGTAGTCTTATAAAAAGCCCAAGAGTAGCTGTAATGACAATCGTCTATCCGCTAGAAGTTATCACGCAACACATCAGTGTATATGCATTTTACAACAGCAAAATTCACTGTCAATAAAAAACACATCAGACGAACTGTCGTTATTTGATCTGGCGGTTTTCTGCGGGGTTCAAGTGAAGTTCAGAAATCCGCCCCCGTTTGCAAAAGCGTTTTTAAGCCTTGCCAAGGGTCGTTTCACAAAAAGGGCGGCGCGCGGGCGGCTTTTTCTTAAACACGCTTATAACACCCGTTGCAAACGCTGCAAAAGGGTTTTGGTTTCCGCACCCAGCCTTTTTGCCACAAAAATCCCGAAAATCAGCCATTTTATTGGCATTTTGGGCTTCTTATGTGTTCCAGAATACTACCTATACTCCTGTATGAT
The DNA here is from genome assembly GCA_031267375.1 of Rickettsiales bacterium. Classification (GTDB taxonomy): domain Bacteria; phylum Pseudomonadota; class Alphaproteobacteria; order Rs-D84; family Rs-D84; genus JAIRZE01. Next base: position 18,049 of record JAIRZE010000012.1, read on the forward strand.
GATGATAGAAATACAGATAAAACTTTGGGCTTTTTGGTTTGCCCCGTTTTATCTGTATTTCTATCAGAGTCTATTAGTTATCTAGATTAGTATTGAATCTTTGTATTTCTTGTGATATGTTTATGATAGCGTTGCGGTAATCAGTGTGAAATAACCCAATTATCCCCAACCACTTATTAAGATATTTGCAAAATGAATTCAAAATATTGGAGCTCTTCAGAATCATCGCAGTTTCATACTATGCAAAGTTTCAAAGATGAATATTTATATCCTTATATTATTCCGCTTATAAACGCGGAAAATCCTGTGGAATTTCTTGATTATGGTTGTGGGAATGGATTCGTTGCGACTCTGTTGGACAACAAAACTAGAAAATATCTATATGATGCAAACCCTGCCAGTATTCAAATAGAACTGGAAAAATTTAACGCGCGGGTTGTATCAAGGCCAGGGTTGCGGCAAAATTTTTATGATACAGTGCTTTTATCGTATGTTTTAATTTGCATACAAGACGAGACTATGTTTACAGAAGTAATCGCCGATATAGCAAATGCGATCAAACCAGGTGGTGTGCTTATAATAGCAGAATGCCATCCGTGTTTTCGCGGGCAAAAATTTAGTTATATGAAATCGGATTTTGACGCCTCATATTTTGACGAAGGCGCCGCAGAACATAAAACATTGTTTGACAAAGATGGTGGTACGGTTAATTTTGACGATTATCATCATTCTATGTCATTTATTCTAAATCATTTGGCTGATGTCGGCTTTGCCTTGGAAAAGATGATTGAGACAAAAGATACTTGTAATGTCAAAGGCAGAGTAAACAATATCAAATATCCAAATTCAATGATACTTAAATTAAGGAAAGTCGGCTAATTGAAAATATATAGCCATAAATTTCTGCCATAATTATGATGTCCGATTTGTCCGACAATTTTTACTTGTTGATATCTTGCCGTTATCGTTCTATAATCCGCGCATAATGAAAAACGCTCCGCCATTTGCTA
>JAIRZE010000034.1 GCA_031267375.1 Rickettsiales bacterium
ACTGGTACACTTTATACCACCGTATAAAGTGTACCAGGTGTAAGGGTAGGAAGATTAGCTGAATGGTGCAGAAAACTGGGATTTTTGAAAGTGAAAAAAAGGGGAGTAAGGCGCTTGAATTGAATAGTGCAGTAAAACCTGTATTGTCTCGGATCAGAGAGAATAAATATACCCGGAAAGCAACGGGGCTTGCAGCCGGAGTTATGGTATTGAGTGGATTTGGAAACGGGAAAGCAGCAGCGCAAACAGTAGGACAACAAGGGGATGAGATATTTTTTAATAATACGGTCCCCAAAACGGAAATTGTGGTGGATAGTGTTCCGGGAATGAATAGGGATAGCACGAAAACCGCCCGCCAAACAGAGATTTTGGAAAATCTGAGAAAAGAATTATCTGGGAAAACAAAACGGGTGAGCCCCGTGGCGCCAGCCCAGCCTGAAAACTTTACAGATACAATTCCTGCAAAAATTATTCTGCCGATCGGCGGAATTATGAACTCTGATTTATTCATAGAAAAAATTACAAACGATTCCGCCGGAAACTATATTTTCGCTTTGGGCGAAGATTCTCTGAATCTGGATGATTATTTCTCTAACGGCCCCATTGCTTTTCGTGAAATGCTATCCGCTCTGCCGCCGCTGTCCATCAAAAAAGAGCCGGCGACCCTGACAGACGAATATGGAACGCTGATTCTGGGCGAATTTGATGCAAAGACAAACACTGTCGTGCAATATGTTCCGACGGATATGCAGATTGAAAAAATGCGCCAATCAAAAGAATTTCAATCTCTGCATCAACAGGTGGCAGAAGAGCACGAGATCGGGCACGGAAGAAATCTGCAATTCCTTTTCGGCGATTCTTTAAGCATAGAGCAATCTTTCTTGCTGGCGTACTTTGACGAAGTATCCCGCTATCTTTCCGATTTTTTGAAGTATCGCGCCGATTATATAAAGCACAAAGACCGTGCCAGAATCTCGCAATACCCGTTTGACAGGTATCCAGAATATTTCAATTTCTTGTTAATGAAAGAATGGAAGGATTTGCCCGCAGTTCCGGATTTGGAAGAATTTGCAAGAGTGCTGGGGCCAATTGCTATGCGTATTCCTTTCACAAAATCTTATGTTCTTAAATTCAAAGAATTTGTAGTGAAAAACACCGCGGGTATGAGCAAAGACCAGCTTGTCGGCAATGAAGACTTGTTTTATGCGAACCTGCGCAAAATGTTCTGGTATCCGATTGGTAAAAAGCAGATAAATTTCGTTGATCATTACGGGCGCGATATTTTTGAAATTTTCGTAAAATCTTTACTGCAACAAGAAGCAATCCAAGAAGCGATTGCAGAAATTACAAAAAAACAAAAACAGATATCTGGCGGCAAGAATTTGCACAACGCGCTGTTTCGCGCGTACGCAAGCGGCGGGCGGAAAGGCTTTCACGATTATATGGATAATCTTGTAGCCGTGCGGACGCGGACATTGCAGATGCAATTCGCGCAGAGCAAGAACGGAATGCATAAATAGAAAAGTATTTTTTTGACAAGGCGAAGCCTTGTCATTGCGGACCCTGGTCCGCAACAGGGCTGAATAAATTACAATGTTTTTTATTTCAAAGCCCTATTCCCGCCTGCGCGGGAATGACAAAACTGTAAGGTAGTTTTGTAAAAATAATAAAATAAATGCTAAAAGAGGGGATGAAATGCGCAAATTAAAATCTTATAAAAGCCGTATCGTTGGCAATTTTTTCAAGTTGTGCCTTTTTGGCTTTATAGCTGTTTTGGGATTGAATGCAAAAATAAAAAGCGCCATTGCCAACACTGCTACGGGTTTTACCCGCGCCTGCACCGCCGTAACGAATGTATCCGTCAGCAGCAGTTGTAAAACCGTTTGCGCGGGCAAAAGTGGATATTCAAGCACCATTTACGCCGGATTTGATACAGGGACTACCACAAAAACCTGTCATTGTTATGTTGAAACGGCCTGTTGTAATACAGGATATGGCCTTTATAAAGCGGAAACAACAGGCTTGATAAGTACTTGTGTTAATGGAATATCTTCCTGTTTTTATGACAAAGCGGCAGGACACGATGGAAGCTGCTGCGCTTCCAGCTGCGGCACTTTTACCTTAACCGTTATAGCTGGGCAGACAATTTATTATAATCGCAGCGGCGGCGCTTGTAAAAATTCAAGCTGCGCAGGTTATGCCTGCGCATCTGGATACTACGGACAACCAGTCGCGTCCAACAGCGGATGCACAGCCTGCCCGACGCCGGGAACTTCCAAAATTTATCCAAACAATATATTAAATACACAATGCTATGTTATGAGCTCTACTAATAACAGCGAAACATCAGGGACATATCAATTCACCAACGATTGTTATTATTCCTAAATTATGTCCCAGGTTCCAGAAATTTCGGTAATACTTATAAACTTTAACAATCAGGATTATATTTCTGACGCGATTTTCTCTGTGAAAAATCAGACTTATAAAGACTGGGAATGCATAATCGTTGATGACGGAAGCACCGACGATTCAAGAAATATCATAGAATCTGCCACCAAGGGCGACAAGCGCTTTCGCGTCATACATCAAGAAAATCGCGGCGCATCTGCTGCCCGCAATCGCGGGCTGGATGCCGCGTGCGGAAAATATATTATGTTCCTGGATTCCGATGATGCTTATACGCCGATCGCTATGCGGACATTGCATTCAGTTGCAGAGCTTCATCAAGCGGATCTGGCCGGCGGCAGAAGCCTGGCGGTACGCAATGATTTCAGATTGCTGCAAGCAAAAAGCAGTTTTGAAAATATTATGGGCGATATTCCCTGTTTCTTTGTCAGCGGCGAAAATCCTTTGCGCGAATACGCCGACATTTTTTACCAGATCGGCACGGATCAAAAATTCCTGTGGGTATGGCGCCAGATATTCAGGCGCGATTTAATCAAAGGAAAATATTTCCAGGAAGACCTGTTCCCGGGCGAAGACATTATGTTTATGCTGGATATTTTGCGCGATGTAAAAAAGATAGCCCTGACAGAATATCCGGTTGTATATCACAGGATTTCCAGGACTTCATCGGTTAATAATGAGATGAACGAGCGGAATATCACTTATCAGGTCAAAGTTCTGCCGCGACTTGTAAAGATTTTAAGCTTCTTCCCGCATACTTTTGCGAAAATCGCTATGCAGGAATTTCATAATCTGATTTTTTACGAGTCGGTAATCAGGACCTTGCGCGCGCCGAAATTCCGGGAATTGGCCGCAAACGCGCTGGCGGAAGTATACGACACGGCGGATTTTGATAAAACGCTGATAAGAAAATGGCAAAGAATAGTCATCAGGCTGTTTATTTTAAGCTTTGCGAGAAGAAAATGAATCCAAGAGTATCAATAATCGTCCCCTGTTATAATGTCGCCGAATTTCTGGAACGCGGAATCGGCAGTCTCAGCCAGCAGACTTTACCGGACATTGAAATAATCTGTGTGAACGACGCCAGCACGGACGACACTTTGCAGGTCTTGGAAATGCTTGCATTGCACGACCAGCGGATAATTATAATAGACTTGGCAGAAAACGGCGGCGTGGGCCACGCGCGCAATGTCGGCATTGAAAGCGCCCGCGGCGAATTCGTCGGCTTTATGGATCCGGATGATTTTGTTGACCCAGACTTTTACCGCACGCTGTATGACGCGGCGAAAAGCCATAATCTGAATGTTGCCGTCGGCAATATCAAGCTGCACACTTTCAAGGTCAAGAACGAAGAAAACATTCCCGTAATAATTCCGGAACACGGGCGCAAAATGTCCAAGTTCAAAAAGTCCGAGGCCTTTTTCAACTATCATTACACGGCGATTTACAACCGCGAATTTCTGAACCGCGAAAACATCCGCTATCCCGAAGGTATGTCTTTGGACGAAGACACGATATTTGAAACGCGCGTGTTGCTGCGAAAGCCGGATCCTATGGTCATCGTGCCCCAGATTTATTATAACTATTGCCGGCGCCTGGGCACTTTGAATCCCGAATTTTTATCGCCGGAAAAATTAAAGTGCATCGCCAAAGCCACCGATGAAATAATTTCTATGTGCAACGAAGCCCAGAATATGCCAAAGAAATTTTACATAACGAAAGTTTTCAACAGATTTTATTACATCACGCATACGGTTATGGGGACCAGAATAACCGATATGCAGCAGGGAATTCAATACGCCGCGGATATTATAAGCGCCATCAAAAAATCAAAATACAAGGCTGATATGCGCGCCTGGGATTATCCTATTTACAGATTTGTGGAAGCAGACGATCCAAAGGGTATGTTCTTGTATTTTTTCCGGGACAAGCAAAAGGAATCCAAGACTTTTTATTTGTTCGGAAACTGCAAGCTGGCGGTTTCCAGCAAAGCGGGCCAATACGCTAATTTTTGGTTATTTGGAATTCATCTGTGGCGCATCAAGACCGAAAAATCGCACCTGCTGAAAAACGGAGATTCAAATGAATTATTATGACGCGCGCCGGGCTTTGGATTATTTTTTTATTCACAGCCGCGATCGGGAAGAATATGAATTATTTCTGCAAATCATTATGTCTTTTTTTGTAAAGCCCGGCGATTCTGTCGCCGATGTCGGCGCCAATCACGGATTTCATACCGCTTGTATGAAAAATCTGGTCGGGCCGGGCGGCAAAGTCTGGGCCTTTGAAGCTCTGCCGCATTTGGCCGCAAAGCTGTCGGTGGACTATGCCGGCGATCAATCCGTCAATGTCATAGCAAAGGTTTTGACAAAGCCCGGGCAATCAGACAAGACAAGATTCTGCCAGGTATTCGGAAATGATGACGCTTTTTCCGGAATACGGCAGCGCTGGGATGTGGACGAATCAAAGAAATACACTTTCGTTATGCTGCCACAGAGTACCCTGGACAACGAAATTCCAGAGTCAGAAAATATTTCGTTTATAAAAGTTGATGTAGAAGGCGCTGATTTTGATGTCCTGCGCGGCGCGCGGCGCATTCTGCTGCAATCGCGGCCTATTGTTGTTTTTGAATATGCGAATGACGCGGCGGCGCAGCTTTATGATTACAGCCACAAAGAATTTTACGACTTCTTCAATGACACCGGTTATCAGCTTTTCCGTTTCTATGGCGGGAAATATGAAGAGCAGTCGGAAACTTTTTGGATGCTGTGGGCGGTGCCGAAAGAAAATGCCGCAGCGATGCAGTTCTTTGAACACGGAATTACCGCGGCCGCTTGCTCTTTTGCGAAAGCCTTTGAACCGGATATATAAATATGAACATTTGCCATTTGCTTTCAGGAAATCAGCGCCGGTTTGACATTGTTGCAAAGCGGCTGGCGGATTATCAGCCGCGGCGCGTCAGGCTGGACGCGTGCAGCCTTTGCCAGCTGAATTGCAAGGATTGCTATATGCGGAAATTCAATAATTGCAATTTCGGCGCGGGCTATCTGACTTATAAAAACTTTGAAAAGTTTCTGGATTTGAATCCATCCTTGACCGAAGTGGAATTGTCAAACAACGGAGAAATTTTTCTGAATCCGGATCTGGTGGAAATTATGCGACTGGCTCACAGCCGCTTTGTGCGGCTGACCGCGATCAATGGTGTGAATTTGAATAGTGTTTCCGACGATGTGCTGGAAGCGATTGTAAAGTACAAGTTCGGCATAATGACCATCAGCATTGACGGCTGGGACCAGGCTTCGTATTCAGCGTACCGGCGCGGCGGAAATTTCAATACGGTTATCGGGAATATAAAAAAAATCAACGTTTTGAAAAAGAAGTATAACAGCGAATTTCCGCACTTGGTTTACAAATGCATAATTATGGAAAGCACCGACGATATTTCCGGAATCCGTCGCGTCAAGAAATTGGCGGACGAATTGAATATGTATATGGATTTTGCATTGGATTGGGGCGGTTATGCGCCGAAAGATCCGGACGCGGTCAAAAATGAAACCGGTATGGATATTCCGAAACCGGGCGTCTCGTACGAAGGCCGCGATGCCAACAGCAGATATTACGACCGCTGGTGCTATCAAGTTATCAACGAGCCGCAGATAAATTGGGACGGGCGTTTTTTCGGCTGCTGCCGCAGCGATAATCCATTGGCGCCCGGAAATCTTTTTGAAATATCCCTGCGCGATTTTTTTCATACGCAAGCCGCGCAAGATCTGTTTCGCAGCTTGTGCGGAATTTCCGGCAATGCGTCCCCGTGCGAAACTTGCCAGTTTTATCAAAGTATGCGGCGGCAAAAGAATTGGCTGCACCGCGATGAAATATATCAAGATAATTTGATCTAAGCGGCGGATTTGTCCCTGAAATATTCTATCGTTCCGCAAGATTCTGAAACTTCACCGCCAGCAGCCTTGAAAAACTATCAATCTCGGTAGAATAAGCTTCTTTCGCCCAAGATGAGTTTTTTATAAATTCAGGATTATTTTGCAGTTTCTGTACGATTTGTTCCATCCGTTTTTTTTGCGATGCTGATACAATATCAAATATATTCCTTCCACAGATTTCATCAAAAGAATAATACTGATTTAGCGCACTTTGATAAGAAATAATTTCTGCTGGCATTGCGCCCCCGCCGTTCAGAATAAATTTGTATAGCCCGTAAAGTTTTTTTAGTTCAAATTGTATAATTTTTGGAATCATAGAAACATATTGCTTGTCTTGCTTTGTAAAGGCGTACTCTGTATGATTCAACGCTGATATTATCAGTGCATCCAATAAAGCCGGACAATATGTTCCGCCGTGCTTTGCCAGATAATCAGCCAGAATAAAAACGCCCCCGATGAAGCTTTCAGATTTTTCAACAGGCATATCCGGAATTAAATACATTGAAAAAGATTTTTCCAATGAACCAGTTTGGTTGAATTGTTCCACGCATCCGAACATTTCATCTATTATTGCGGAAATTTCATCGTGAATGTTGGAAGTTTCTATCTGTGAAAAATTCCATCCAAGTTTTTGTATGACTTTGTTTTTTTCGTGCCGCCTTTCGTGTTTCAGAGCTATTGGAGCGTAATCATTGATTTTGTTCAAAGCACGGCGCATCTGCAAGATTCCGACAGCTTTCAGTTCGTGATTGTCCGGCAGAGAATCGTGCCAATTTTTATAAGCGACTGAATCTAGAACAAAATTCAGAATATGAATGCTCTTTGTTTTGTCGTCGTAAAATGCTGGTGGTTTTGCAAAAGTATTGTGAAAGTTTTTTACATAAATAGTGTCGTTTTTTATATTGTCTTGCGCAATGCCCTTGGCGGTCAGCATTAGCATAATTGCAGCAGTATAGAAATTGCGCTTTGCGTTCATAATTCTTCCGTTGCCGTTTCTTGTTCACTATCTGTGTTATAACAGTCGTTGGTAAAAGTGAAAGAGCCGCCTGAATCCGAAGCGATGCATTCCGCGCTGACAAAGCAAGATTGTATACCAAGGCCGGAATTTGATATCGGAGCGCAAGTTGTCAGGGAAGTGCTTGACATTGCCGGACAGTCTGTACATTCTAAATTTGCAGTGGAAATGTATTGATTTTCAGAACATAGACTAACAATGCCACTATCTTCGCATTGGCAGGTAATATTGTTATATACTTGTCCGAATGTGCAATCGGATATTACGCAGTTTGAAACATCGTCACAACTAGGGTCAACAACGCAATAAGTGTTGCAATTCCCGCCGCAAGCACCAATGCCTTGACAGCGAGAATTGATATTGCAAACCGTAGTTGCTCCCCAAATATTGTTGTGGGTAAAAACGAAAGCAAAGAAAGCTACTCCGCCCAACAACCATAATTTTGCGCGGTTTCCAGTTTTAACAACCTTTTTTTTATTCTCAAAAATCCCAGATTCTTGTGGCATTCAGCTTTTCTTCCTACCTCTCCACCTGGTACACTTTATACGGTGGTATAAAGTGTACCAGTTTGAGGGTATACAGATACCGCCAGGAAAATGGG
>JAIRZE010000007.1 GCA_031267375.1 Rickettsiales bacterium
AATATCTGATCAATGCCCAGGGCGAAGATGTCGTCGCGGGAATTCGTACTCCGCAACCTATGGCAAAGGACGATTCCGGGCGCGTGTCGCTGGAAGAGGCTATGCCGGTGGTTTATAAAGAACTCTGCGATGTGCGCGAAAAATTGGAACGCCACTATAAAGATATGCAGGATATGGAATTTACTATTGAGCATAAAAAGTTGTGGATGCTGCAATGCCGCAACGGAAAGCGCACCGCCGCCGCCGCTGTTCGTATGGCGGTTGAAATGGAATCTGAGGGCCTGCTGACCAAGGAAGAGGCCATTATGCGCGTCGGCGCTGATCAGCTGAATCACCTGCTGCATCCTATGCTGGATCCAAAGGCGGACAAGGTTGTAATCGCGACCGGATTGCCGGCCAGTCCTGGCGCCGCCGTGGGTCAGGCCGTATTCAATGCCGAAGACGCTGAAAAGTGGGCGGCTGACGGCAAAAAAGTTATGCTGATCCGCGTTGAAACAAGTCCGGAAGATATTGCCGGAATGAACGCGGCCCAGGGCGTTATCACGGCGCGCGGCGGTATGACATCTCACGCGGCGGTGGTCGCGCGCGGAATGGGAAAACCTTGCGTTTCCGGATCCGCCGACATTAAGATTAATTACGAAGAAAAAACTCTAAAAACCACCAGCGGCGCGGTTATCCGCGAAGGGGACTGGGTTTCCATTGACGGCGCAAAGGGCCAGATCATAGAGGGCAAAGTCCCGACCGTTTCCGTGGAAATGACCGGAAACTTTGGCACATTGATGAAATGGGTTGATGAGATCAAGACTTTGGAAATCCGCGCGAACGCGGAAACTCCGCGTGATGCAAAGGCCGCGCGCGAGTTCGGTGCCCAGGGAATAGGCCTGGCCCGGACCGAGCATATGTTCTTTGATCCGTCCCGCATCCAGGATATGCGCGAAATGATTCTTGCAGAAGACGAAGCCGGACGCCGCGCGGCACTGAACAAGTTGCTGCCGTATCAAAAGTCTGATTTTGTTGAACTGTTCAAGATTATGGACGGCCTGCCGGTTACGGTTCGCTTGATTGATCCGCCGCTGCACGAATTCCTGCCGCATAGCGAGGCGGATATTGCAGAATTGGCAAAGCACGCGGGCAAATCGGTAGAGTATGTGAAACAACGGGCAGAGCAGTTGCACGAACAAAACCCGATGCTGGGGCATCGCGGTTGCCGACTGTGCATTACTTATCCGGAAATCGCGGAAATGCAGACTCGCGCGATTTTGGGCGCCGCGCTGGAAGTAAAGCAAGCGGGCGTTCGCGTGTTCCCGGAAATAGAAGTGCCGTTGGTTGGTTCCAAGAAAGAATTGGATATTGTAAAAGCGGTCATAGAAGCGACGGCGGCCAGCCTGTTCGCGGAAAAGGGCGATTCTGTGGAATACAAAATCGGTTCTATGATTGAATTGCCGCGCGCGGCGATACTGGCCGATGAGATTGCGGAAAGCGCGACATTCTTTGGCTTTGGCACGAACGATCTGACCCAGACTACATTGGGAATGTCGCGCGATGATACTGCGGCGATTCTGGATGAATATCGTATGCGCGGGGTCTATGTCGCGGATCCGTTTGCAAGTATTGATCAGGCGGGCGTGGGTGTCTTGGTCGCGGGCGCGGTTGAAAAAGCGCGTCGCGTAAAGGGCCATAACATCCATATCGGCGTCTGCGGAGAACACGGCGGCGATCCAGAGTCTATTGAATTTTTCCATAAAGTTGGAATGGACTTTGTCAGCTGTTCGCCGTTCCGGGTTCCGATTGCCAGATTGGCAGCGGCGCAAGCAGCAGTGAAAAATGGAAAGAAGTAGAAAAAAAATCCGCCGAACGGCGGATTTTTTCTTGACTTGTTGTAGCCGATAAGCTACAATAGGAATAATCGGAGAGAGAAATGAATATCAGGCAAACTGATGAATTTGCAAAATGGTTCAGAAAACTTCGCGATGAAATGGCAAAAGCTGTAATAGTTCGCAGAATTAGAATCATAGAATCTGAAAATCATTTTGGAGATTCAAAATCTGTTGGCAATGGAATTTTTTGAGCTTCGCATATTTTATGGCCCAGGATACAGGATATATTATACTATGTGCGGCGAAGAAATAGTTTTGTTATTATGCAGCGGCGACAAGTCCAGTAAAACAAGTCAGCAAGAAGATATAAAAAAAGCAAAAATACTAGCGCAAGAGGTATAAAAATGGCCAAAACAAAAATTACCGAATGGAATGTCTTGGACTATCTTGATAATGAAAAATCAATTGCGGCATATTTGCAGGCCGCGGTTGCTGAAAATAATGCCGCAGCATTGGTTTCCGCGATTGGCGATATAGCGCGCGCGCGCGGCGTGAATAAAATGTCCGAAGAAATGGGTGTAAACCGCGAAAGTTTGTATAAAAGCTTGTCCGGAAAGACAAAGCCGCAGTTTGAAACAATTTATAATGCCATTGATAAACTGGGATTGGAAATGTATTTCAGACCAAAATCAAGCTTTGCATTACGCGCTTAAAAAACCGCCGAAGGGCGGTTTTTATTTCCCAAACTTTCCATTCCGGGGAAAGCCGACGGGGATAGTGTGGCCCTGGCTTGCTCTCTTCCCCAGCCACGGCGTCCAAT
>JAIRZE010000098.1 GCA_031267375.1 Rickettsiales bacterium
GTACAAGTCGTTGATAATACTAGATAAAAATGCGGCATTGCCGCATTGTTTTATTCGCAGACCGCAACAAATGGATATAAGCTTTTTGTTGAATCTATTCGCCCGCCAGCGCAGTCCAGGCAATTAAATTTCCTGTTCTGCGAATGCATCGCATCCAGCGGCACCGCCATATTCGCAACATCGGGCACACGCGACGCGTAAGCCGCGTTTGGGAATCCAAAGTAAAAAGCCCGCCCCGTACCGCTGCATTCGCGCGCGTTCGGATAGCATTTCGGATCGCTCAGTTTCGCAGCGCTGGGCACGCAAATGCTGGCGCAGGTATCCGGGTCCGTTTGCATTTCTTCGCAATCGGTGCAGCTGGTGGTCGGCACGCGCAATGTCGCGCCGCCCATTCCGTAAATCGCGCTATTTTGCGGCGTGCATTTGCTCTGTTTTTTCAGCGCCGCCATATCCGGCACGCATTCCCATTCCAGATAATCGTAATTCAATCTTGCTATCATACCTTTTTCGCAAGTTCTTTCCAGAAACGGATCCACGCATTGCCAGGTATCATCAACCATTACCGCCGTCTGATTCGGCGCGCACAAAGGACGCCGCGAATTATCCGCTACGCACATTCCCATATCGGCATCCCAGCGCATATCCCCGGCGCAGCTGGATTTTGTATTTTGCGCGACGCATTGCCACCGTGAAAAGCGAAATACTTTGACGCTGCCTTTGCCGCATTTTACATCGGGCCCAGTGGTCGCAGTGAATTCTTTTTCCAAGTCCGGGATTTCGTATTGGGTCATATAGACCAGCTGGCCGTTTTCCAATTTTTCAGACTTTATTATTGCCGCCGGCACCGCGCGCTTATCCCCGCTGCCGGATAAGATTATACCGTCGTCCAGGATTCCGAACCCGCTGGCATCCGGGTAATATTGTTCCAGGATATCCAGCATCTCGCCGGATTCAGTCGTTTCCATCGGTGGGGTTTGGGTTATGATAAAGCTGAACGCGGGCTTTCTCTTTCCGTTTATTTCGCACTTCACAATCGCATATTTTTCATTCAGACAGACAGTATTGGCGGCGACTTCATACTTTTCCAGACAAGAATCAGCGAATTCGTATTCCCGCAAAGCGGCGGTATGCGCGGTCGCGGCGCATTCGGCGATGCCGCGCAGCTCGGCGCGCGACAGCGCGTATTCTGTTTCAGCCTTTATATTACGGCTGCTGGGACTGTCCAGAAAATAGTATCCGGCCATAAACAGAAACACTAAAAACATAACGAAAATGTTCATAAAATTCTCTCTTGCGTCTGCTTGATTTTCGTATAAAATGAACAAAAAATCAATAGGATAAAAAAATGTTCAAAGATCGTGAAGCCAAATGGCAAAAAAAATGGGCCGATGCAAAGGCCTTTGTCCCGAAAAACGACAACTCTGGGCCAAAATACTATACTCTGATTGAATTCCCCTTTCCATCGGGCACTGGCCTGCACGCCGGACATATGCTGGGGCAAACCGGTATGGATATAATAGCGCGCTATAAACGCAAAAAAGGATTTGATGTTTTATATCCGGTCGGATTTGACTCTTTGGGAATTTCGGCAGAGCAATATGCAACAAAAATAGGACAGCATCCGGCGATAGTTGTTGAAGACCTGAAAAAGAAATTTATCCAATCAATGAATGGAATGGGCTGGTCTATTGATCCGGAATCGCACATAGCGACCAGCGATCCGGAATTCATAAAATGGACTCAGTGGATGTTCATTCAATTTTTCAATTTCGGGCTGGCGTACAAATCAAAGCAACCTATGAACTGGTGTCCGAATTGCAAGACTACATTGACTAATGAAGAACTGGAAAACGGAAATTGCGACAGATGCCACGGTCCGGTTGAAACCAGGATGAAAATGCAATGGAATCTGGCCATAACAAAATACGCAGACCGTTTGATTGATGATTTGAAATTGGTGGATTATCCAGAGCACGTTAAAACCGCCCAAATAAATTGGATCGGACGCAGCTATGGCGCGGAAGTAGATTTCGCAGTCGGCGAAGACGCAATGACTGTCTTTACAACCCGCGTGGATACAATATTCGGCGCTACTTTCTGCGTGATTTCGCCAGAGCATAAATTGCTGCGCAAATGGCTGGACAGCGGCCAGATAACAAATGCCGCGGAAGTTGAAAAATATATCTTGGACGCCGCCGCAAAAGACGAATTCGCGCGAACCGATATGACAAAAGAAAAAACGGGCGTGGAATTAAAAGGCATTAAAGCCCTTAACCCATTCAACAATAAAGAGATTCCGATTTTTGCAGCGGACTATGTCTTGGCAAACTATGGATTCGGCGCGATTATGGCTGTTCCGGCGCACGACCAGCGCGATTACGATTTTGCAAAAAAGTTCGGATTGGATGTTATTCAAGTTATAGAAGGCGGGGATGCATTGCCCTATGAAGGCGACGGTCTTCATATAAATTCAGAATATCTGAACGGCCTGAACAAAGAAGACGCGATTAAAAAAGCAACTGAAATGGGCAAAGGTTTTGCCCGCAGCGCAAAGCAATACAAATTAAAAGACTGGGGATTTTCACGCCAGATGTACTGGGGCGAGCCTATCCCGCTGGTTCATTGCGAACATTGCGGCTGGGTGCCGGTGCCTGACGATCAGTTGCCGCTTTTGCAGCCGCATATGGAAGATTACAAGCCGACAGATGACGGAGAATCGCCGCTGGCGCGCGCGACTGATTGGGTAAATACAACCTGTCCTAAATGCGGCGGACACGCGGTGCGCGAAACAGACACTATGCCGCAGTGGGCCGGATCTTCCTGGTATTATATGCGCTATCTGGATCCGAAAAATGACAAGGAATTTTGCAGCCGCGCCCAGCTTGAAAAATGGATGCCGGTGGATCATTACAATGGCGGGAACGAGCATACTACCCGGCACTTGCTGTATTCGCGCTTTTGGTATAAAGCTTTGTTTGATCTGGGATTTGTGCCGGCGCCAGAGCCTTATAAAAAAAGAACCACAAACGGGGTTGTGCTGGGCAATGACGGAAAGAAAATGTCAAAATCGCGTGGCAATGGATTTCTGGTCAATGATTTATTGGAAAAATTCGGGGCAGATGCCGCTCGTTTGACAATTCTGTCTTTGGGTCCTTGGTCTGACAATATGATATGGTCGGAAGGGACGCTTGCCGGGGTTCAGCGCTTTTTGAAACGCGTTGAGAATCTGTCTGAAAATATTTCTGATGCACCTTTGACCCCAGAGCAAGAGCGGCTGATGAATCAGCTGATCAAAGATGTAAGCGAGCGCATTGAAAATATGCAATTCAACACCGCGATTTCCGCTATGATGAGTTATATAAACGAATTCAACAACGGAATTCCGCGCGCGAATTATGAAGTCTTGCTGCAATGCCTGAATCCGTTCGCGCCGCATTTGACCGAAGAAATGTGGGAAAAACTGGGACATACGGATATGCTGGTATTCGCGGCTTTTCCAAAAGCTGACGAATCAAAATTGCAAAAGTCCGTGCAGACTGTCGTCGTTTCCACAAATGGAAAACGGCGCGCGGAAATTGATGTTGCAGTTGCTGCCGCAGAAGAAGAAATAATTGCGGCGGCAAAAGTTGCGGCTGAAAAATATCTGGCCGGCGAACTGGTCAAAACAATTTTCGTTCCGGGAAAAATGGTCAACTTTGTGGTGAAATAAAAATGAAAAAACTTTTTGTCCTTTTGTTCTTTTGTCCTTTTGTCCTTTTGTCTTGCGGTTTTTCGCCGATGTATTCCGTCGGCACTGCGCGCGATATTTATGTCGCGCCGATAACGGGCACCAACGGAATTGATTTGCGAAATGCTTTGAATGCAAAGTTCGGCGTCGCTGGAAACACTAATGCGCGTTATACTTTGACGGTGGTTTTGTCAGAGCCCTTGACCACATACAAGGCGATTCAAAAAACCGGCGACGCCACCTGGCAGGAAGTTCAGCTGACCGCCAGCTATGTTTTGAAGGAAGGCGATCGCGAAATTGCAAAAGGCAAAGACACCGCCGCGGAATCTTATACTTTCGTGCGCTATCTGGTCGCGGCGAACGCGTCGCAGAACGCGGCAGTTGCGAACAGCATAAAAACTCTGTCGGATAAAATCGGCACGCGCGTCATAGCGGAAACAAATAAGTAATCAGTGATTAGTAATCAGTAATCAGTTGGAGAGTATAATGATTATTCAGGAATTAGAAATATTCAAACGCGCGCATATATTTACATTATATATGTATAAGATTACTAAGAATTTTCCAAAAGATGAAATGTATGGATTGATTTCGCAAATTAAAAGAGCGTCAGGTTCAATAAATGCAAATTTAATGGAAGGGGCTGCAAGAAAAACTAATAAAGAATTTGAACATTTTATTCATATATCTCGTGGATCGGTGCAAGAATTAATTTATCATATTATGCTATCCAGAGATTTAGAATATATAAAAAATGATATCGCTGAGAAATGTATTGATGAGTTGCAACAATTGGGTAAAATGTTAAACGGATTATTAAATAACATAAAGGAATAACCAAATCAGTACCAAATTTCAGCACCAACTGATTACTGATTACTGATTACTGATTACTGATTACTATGAAATGGAAAGAATCCGATTTTTCCGGCGGGTTAAAGTCTGTCAAGGCCGTCTTGATTTATGGCCCAGATGCCGGCCAGATTGACGAGCTTTGCGATAAAGCCGCTGAAATCCTGGGCATCGCGCGTGATGATTTATTCGCCGTTGATTCAAACGAATTAAAAGAAAAGCAGGACGCTCTTTTCTCTGAGGCGTGCAGCGTTTCTATGTTCGGCGGGCCGAAAATGGTCCTGATCGCGAATGCCGGCGACAGCGATGCCAAATTAATCGCGGAACTGGTCGGGCACAATTCTTTGAACGCATTTGTTGTAATTGCAGCGGGCGAATTAAAGGCCGGCGGCGGTTTGCGCGCTATGTTTGAAAATGGCGACAAAATTGCGGCTTTGCCCTGTTATACCGATGACGCGCGGACTTTGACCGCTTTGATTCAAAAAGAATTATTCGCGGCCGGGATAAAGCAGATCAGCCCTGACGCTATGCAGTTTATGGTCGCGCATCTGGGAAGCGATCGCGGAATTACCAGATCGTTTCTGAAAAAAATAGTCCTGTATTGCGACGATACGAAAATCGTTGATTTGGATTCCGTTGAAAAGTGCCTGCCGGATACCGGGGCCGCGGATACTGATGACTTTTTATTCTCGCTGACGGCGGGGCATATCGCGCAGACGGCCAAGGCTTTGGACAGATTGTTTTTTGACAATGCGGAATCCAATATGCTGGTACGGATGCTGGATTCGCATTTCAAAAAATTGCTGGATGCCGTGGTTGCCGGACAAATGCCGCGCTTATTTTGGAAGGTCGCGGACAAGTTTAATCTGGCGGTGAAAATCTGGCCGGAAAATGAAATAGTCGGCGTATTGGCCAGGCTGAATGAATTGGAAAAGCAATTGCGCACGACTGGAATGCCGGGTGATATTCTGCTGCGCGATTTCGCGTTAAAGCTTTCCATTCGCGCCGCAAAAATGTCGCTGAGGAAAAGGGGTTAAAATTATGTTGCCGTCTGTTTATGCGCCGAAAGATTTCAAGCGCTTGCGTGTCGCGGGCGATATTGTCGCGCGCTGTTTTGAACACATAACGCCGCATATTGTCGCGGGAATTTCCACCGGTGAAATTGACCGCATAGTAGCCGAATTTTTGGCGGTCAATGGTGCGCGGTCTTCCGATCTGGGCTATCAGGGATTTCCAAAGCATATCTGCACCAGCCGCAATGATATTATTGTTCACGGCATTCCGCGCGACGATGAAATCTTGCTGGACGGCGATATTATCAATGTTGATTTAACCGCGGAATTCAAAGGATTCCACGGCGACGCTTCGCGGATGTTTTGCATCGGCAAGGTTAACGATGCGCGCCTTCGCCTTGTGGAAACCTGCCGCGATGCGTTGAATTCCGCGATTGCAATTTGCGGTCCGGGCGTTCCGTTGTCAGAAATCGGGCGCGTGATAGAGTCCGTCGTTTTGCCGCGCGGATTTACAATTTCGCACGATTTTGTCGGGCACGGAATTGGAAAAGTAATGCACGATGATCCGCAGATTTATCATTGGTATGAAAAGAAATATGACAAAGTGAAAATGGTGCCGGGGCTGGTTTTCACGATAGAGCCTATGATTTGCGAAAAATCGGCAAAGGCGGTTTTGGATGAAGACGGCTGGACCACGCGCACTGCGGACGGCGGCTGGTCCGCGCAGTGGGAGCATACGATCGGCATAACGGAAGACGGCGCAGTTATTTTTACAGAAAGACAGGATTTGTAGGGATTGTTTTATAACAAAAAAAAGACTTTACATAAACGCCCCGTCAGGGGCGTCATACCGGCGAAGGCCGGTATCCACTGCGTCGCAGACCTTAATTTTCGCGCCAGCGAAAACATCTGCGATAGACTGCTTCGCAGGTTAAGGCCTGCGGCGCAGTGGATCCCAGCCTTCGCTGGGATGACGAACACTTTGTGTTCGTTTAGGAAAAGACGCTTTTTTTCATAAATTGGAGAGAGAATTTATGACTGATAAGAATTCTTATGCCGCGGGTCATCGCGCGCGCCTGCGGGAAAAATTTATGCAGCACAAACTGATGGATTATGAAGTTTTGGAACTGCTGCTGATATACGCCATTCCACGCATTGATGTAAAGCCTTTGGCAAAAAAACTGCTGGCAAAATTCGGCGGCGTTCATCGCATTATAACCGCAGATATTGACGAGTTGGAAAAAGTTCCAGGAATCGGCAGAAATACGGCTATTTTTATAAAGGCGATTTACGAAATAATGCTGCTGGATTACAAAAATTATCTGGACGCAACCCCAGTGTTTCGTGATTATGACAGACTGATTGATTACTGCAAATTGCAGCTGCTGGGCAAGCAGGTTGAAGAATTTCATATTTTATATCTGGATGACGATTACAGATTGCTGTCAGACGATATTCATTCCATCGGCACCATAGATTGGGCCGCGGTTTATCCGCGGGAAATATTAAAACGCGCGTTGGACATCAGCGCCCGCAGTGTTATCTTGTTGCATAATCATCCGTCCGGCAGCTCTTCATTTTCCAGCGACGATTTGGAAATAACCGAAGAAATAAAATCAAAGCTGAGCGCTGCTGACATCGGCGTTTTTGATCATCTGCTTGTATCCGGCGACATAGTTTATTCCGCAAAGAATATGTTTTTGTTGAAGTAGGTAAAAAAGGGTAAAAGGCAAAGGGCAAAAGGCAGGAGCTAAATGTCATTAATCTGAAAATTGTTCTTGTGATAGAAATTAAGAACCTGCCTTTTGCCCTTTGCCTTTTGCCTTACTTTACCACCAACTCTTTCCCGACGACATCAACATCAACCGTATCGCCGTCTGCGATTTTTCCAGACAAGATCAAGTCCGCAATCGGGTCCTCTATCCTGTCCATTATAAATCTTTTCAGCGGACGCGCGCCGTATTCCGCATCAAAGCCGTTCGCCGCAAGCCATTCCGTCGCTTTTGCAGAAATATGCAATCCTATGCGACGATCGTTTAACCGCTTTGCCACGCGCTGCAACTGTATGCGGATTATTTTTTCCGCGTGCTCGTACTTTAACGGATTAAAGAATACTATTTCATCAATGCGATTCAAAAACTCCGGCGGGTATTGCTTTTGCAGCAATTCCATAACCCTATTTGTTTCATTCGGCGTTTTCAGCAATATATGTCCGCCCAAGTTGCTGGTCATAATTATAATTGTATTAGTGAAATTCACTATGCGGCCCTGGCCGTCGGTCAATCTGCCGTCGTCCAGAATTTGCAAAAATACTTTTATGACATCGGGATGCGCTTTTTCTATTTCGTCAAAAAGCACCACCTGGTACGGGCGCCTGCGGACCGACTCTGTCAGCGCGCCGCCAGATTCATAGCCGACATATCCCGGAGGCGCCCCGATCAGGCGCGCCACGGAATGCGGCTGGGTATATTCCGACATATCTATGCGCGTCATCGCGGTGTCGTCGTTGAAAAGCTCTTGGGCCAGGGCTTTGACCAGCTCTGTCTTTCCGACACCCGTCGGTCCCAGAAACATAAACGAACCCATCGGGCGATTCGGATCGGAAAGCCCCGCGCGCGAGCGCCTTATTGCGCGCGACACCGCGGTCAGCGCAGCGTCTTGGCCGATGACCCGTTGGCGCAAGTTTTCTTCCATATTCAATAATTTTGATTGCTCGTCCCCGGTCATTTTATCCGCGGGAACCCCGGTCCAGCGCGATACCACGGCCGCAATATGTTCCGGCAATACGGTTTTATATTCCGCGGCGTTGTTTGACGCTTCCAGTTTTTTTATATCCGCTTCCAGCGCCGGGATTTTGCCGTATTGCAGAGCGGATGCTTTTTCAAAATCGCCGTTTCGGGTGGCGGATGCCACCTCTGCCTTGGCTGCGTCCAGCGCCGCCATAGCATCTGAAAGATCGCGCATTTTCTTTTGTTCTGCCTGCCAGTTCGCCGTCAGATTTTTTGATTCGGATTCTGTTTCCGCGATTTGTTTTTCCAATTCGCCCAAACGCTTTTTTGAATCAGCGTCTTTTTCTTTTTTCAGGGCCTGCTGTTCTATTTTCAGCTGCATCAGGCGGCGGTCTATTTCGTCCAACTTTTCAGGTTTTGTGGAAACTTCTATGCGGACCCTGGCGGCGGCTTCATCCATTAAGTCAATCGCCTTGTCCGGCAAAAACCTGTCCGTTATATAGCGGTTGGATAGTCTGACCGCCGCCACCAGCGCCGCGTCCGCGATGCGCACGCCGTGATGAGCCTCGTACTTTTCTTTTAACCCGCGCATAATGGAAATGCTGTCTTCCATAGAAGGCTCGTCCACAAAAACGGGCTGGAACCGGCGGGCCAGGGCAGGGTCTTTTTCAATATACTGACGGTATTCGTCCAAAGTCGTGGCGCCCAGGCAGTGCAATTCCCCGCGCGCAAGCATAGGCTTTAACAAATTGCCCGCGTCCATAGAGCCTTCGCCTTTGCCGGCGCCGACCATAGTGTGCAATTCGTCTATGAATAAAATTATCTGGCCGTTGGAGTCTTTGACCGCTTTTAATATCGCCTTTAAGCGACCTTCAAACTGTCCGCGGAATGACGCGCCCGCCATCAGCGCGCCCATATCCAATGACAGCAATTTTTTCCGCAGCAAGTTTTCCGGCACATCGCCGGCGATGATTCTGTTGGCCAAGCCCTCTACTATCGCGGTTTTTCCAACGCCGGGATTTCCGATTAAA
>JAIRZE010000003.1 GCA_031267375.1 Rickettsiales bacterium
AATATGGAAAAGTACGACCTGTCATCCATAAAAAAAGCCGACATAGCGGGCGAGGCTTTGAATCCGGAAGTATTCAAGATTTTCCAAAAACTGACCGGTGTAAAACTGCGCGAAGGATTCGGCCAGACGGAAACGACGGTTATGCTTTTCAATAACGAATGGATAGAGCCGCGGCCCGGCTCTATGGGAATGCCGGCGGCGGGCTGGGATGTGCAGCTGCTGAATGAATCGGGCAAGCCTGTTGCAACTGGGGAAACTGGCGAAATCTGCGTGAACTTGGAACGCGGCAAACCGGTCGGGCTGTTCAAAGGCTATCATAAAAATGAAAAGCAGAACGAAAGCGCGTTCCGCAAAGGATTTTATCATACGGGCGATGTCGCATACCGCGATGCAGACGGATACTTTTGGTTTATCGGCCGAAATGATGATCTTATAAAATCATCCGGTTATAGAATCAGCCCGTTTGAGGTAGAGAGTGTTTTATTGGAACACCCGGCGGTTCGGGAAGTCGCCGTTACCGGCGTACCGGACGAGCTGCGCGGAATGAATGTGAAAGCGACGATAGTCTTGAATAAATTTTATCAGGGCACGGATGCGCTGGTGGCTCAGTTGCAGCAGCATACGAAAGAGCGCACTGCGCCGTATAAATACCCGCGGGTGATAGAGTTCGTGGAAACCCTGCCAATGACAATCAGCGGAAAAATAAAGCGCGCGGTAATCCGCGCCCTGGACGGAAAGAAATAAGACCACAATCCTTGTTTATTTTCCGGCGGTTTGGGAACTTCTGTGATATAATCAATGGGTCAAACCAAAAGGATACAAAAATGGCGACATCGGAAAAAAACATAAATGTTCAATGCAATTGCAATCCGCATAAATCTCACTTTTTCAAAAAGCTGGTGATTTTCGTGCTGGGCGCGATTGTCGGATTCGCGGTGTGCTATTGCACTTGCGTGCATCGCCACGGCAAGGCTCACAAGCCGTTTATAATAACCCAGGAAATGTTTGTGGACAACTGCCTGGATACCGCGCAGATAAAAAATCCGAAAATGGCGGACAAGGTAAAAACCGCTGACGCTGACGGCGACGGCTGCATAGCCTGGGAAGAATTCACGGAATGGAAAGAAGCTATAAAGCAAAAGTTTGCTGAAAAGCGCGCTGAAAGAATGGAAAAGCACGAAGCGAAAAAAGACGGCGGCAAGCATCACGGCAAAAAGAAGCCCGGCGATAAAAAGCCTGCGGCCCCTGCAAACCCGCAATCGGCTGATAGCAAATAAAAATCCGGCGCCAGCCGGATTTATTTTTCCAGATTTTCTGCCGGCCCCAACCTGGCGCTGAGGATTGTCAAAATATAAACGGTATCATTTTCTATCATATAAATAATTCTGTGATTTTTTACAATCAGCTGGCGGATATTTTTGTCTTTTGCTTTTTCTGATTCGTATGCAACCGCGCCTATTTCCGAAAAATCGGATAATTTATCAATTATGCCAAAAACTGAATCATAAAAATTAAGGGCAGTATTCAAGCCAAAATTTACTTTTGTATATTCTGAAATTTTATCAAAATTTTTTATGAATTCAGGATATAAATGAATAGTGTATTTTCTTATAATTAATCCGCCAATATTTTATTTCTGATTTCTGCAAACATTGGCTGGGCATCTTCCCAAGAAATAGTATTCCCGGCGCGGACGCCGTCAATCGCGCGATTTATCTCGCGTACATTCGCCCAGTATTCCCGCTCGTCCAGAATCTTTTGATACTCTTCCGCATCCTGAATGACCACGGCCGGCCGGCCGCTGACCGTTATGATAGTGGGATTTTTTGTTTCTTGGATATGCTCTATTATTTCCGAAAGATTTTGACGAAAATCACTTACCGGACGAATATCGCGAACAGAATCAATGTACATAAAAAACTCCTTTTATTTGTACCGAATATAGTACAAAACTCAGTACAAACCAAGAGTTTATTTTATGCTATTTTTTTCAAAACCACGGATGCGTTTGTGCCGCCAAAACCAAAGCTATTATTTACAGCAACATTAACTTCGCGTTTTTTTGCAGCCCCAGGCACCAAATCAAAATCCCCGACCAAGTCTTCCGGATTTTCCAGATTTATAGTCGGCGGCACGATGCCGTCCCGAATCGCGCACGCGCAGAATATAGCCTCTACCGCGCCGGCTGCGCCCAGCAAATGCCCCGTCATAGATTTTGTGGAACTCATAGAAACTCTGGTTCCTGTTCCTTGTTCCTGCACCTGTCCAAACAAAGTTTGGACTGCGGTCAATTCGCCAATATCGCCCAGTCCCGTGCTGGTTCCGTGCGCATTGATATAATCAACATCCGCGGGCGCAAGTCCTGCGTCTTTCAAAGCGGCCGCCATTGCGCGATAGCCCCCTTCCCCGCCCGGGGCCGGCGCTGTTATATGATGCGCGTCGCCGGACATTCCGTATCCGGCAACTTCCGCATAAATTTTAGCGCCGCGGGCCTTTGCGTGCTCGTACTCTTCCAGAACCAGAATTCCGGCGCCTTCGGCGATTACAAACCCGTCGCGCTCTTTATCCCACGGGCGGCTGGCGCGGGCCGCGTCATCGTTAAAGCTATGCGACAAAGCCTTCATCGCGCAAAATCCCGCGATTCCGATTCGGCTGATAGCGGCCTCGCACCCGCCGCAAACCATAACATCAGCGTCGCCGTGCTGAATCAGGCGCGCGCCTTCGCCGATAGAGTGCGTGCCGGTTGCGCAGGCCGTGACGATAGAAATATTCGGGCCCTTTAATCCGTATTTGATAGAAACCTGTCCGGCGGGCATATTACCGATTCCTTTTGGAATAAAGAAAGGACTGACAGTGCGCGGACCGGAAGTATGTAAGTCTATGCAGGAATCGTAAATAGTCTGCAATCCGCCGATGCCAGAACCGATGGATGTCCCGATGCGATCGTAATCCAAATCAGGGGTCAGGTTTGCGTCGCGAATGGCTTCATCAGCTGCAACCAAAGCATAAAGGGCGACGCGATCGTTTCGCTTTTGTTCTTTTGCATCTGCAACTAAATCAAAATTGCATTCGCCGGGACCGTCCCCGATAATGGGGGTACCGCCGATTTGTGACGGCAGATCGGAAACATCAACGGAATCAATCTTGCGGATGCCGGACTTTCCGGCAATTAT
>JAIRZE010000013.1 GCA_031267375.1 Rickettsiales bacterium
GCTGACATACGCGGTTATCGGAATTGCGGATAAAATCGGACTGCCGGGATTTTCCAGCAAACCGGTCGCAAAGAAGAAAAAATAAAATAAAGCCCATAGCCGTCAGCCCATAGCCCATAGTCAAAAAAGACTGACGGCTGTGGGCTGAGGGCTGACGACTAAAATGAACTCTATCAAAGAATTCTTTACCAAAATGTCGGATCTGCAAAAGCGGATACTCTTCACTTTGGCGGCTTTGGTTGTTTATCGCATCGGGTCTTTCATTCCGTTGCCGGGCGTTAACGCGTCTGCTGTTCTGCACTTGTTCCAGGGCGACAACGGTATGATGGGTATGTTTGATATGTTTTCCGGCGGATCTCTTTCCCGTATGTCCGTATTGGCTTTGAATATTTTCCCGTATATTTCGGCGTCCATTGTCATTCAGCTTTTATCCGCGACCAGCAAGTCTATGTCGGAACTGCGCAAAGAAGGCGAATCCGGACGCATAAAAATCAATCAATATACCCGCTATCTGGCGGTCTTGCTGGCCGTTGTTCAAGGTTGGGCCGTTGCAAAAGGCTTGGAAGCTATGGCGCCGACTGACGGAATTGCCGCGGTTATCAATCCGGGCTTGGCGTTTGAGCTTTCAGCCGTAATCGCTCTTGTCGGTGGCACAGTGTTCGTTATGTGGCTGGCAGAACAGATAACCGCGCGCGGCTTGGGCCAGGGCGCGTCGCTTCTGATTTTCGCGGGCATTGTCGCGCAAGTTCCCGGCGGCATTGCAAAGATGTTCAGCCTGGGCAGCGTGGGTCAGATTTCCCCCGCGATGATTGCTTTGATTATAGCATTCGTGGTCGGCATAGTCGCGTTGATTGCTTTTATGGAGCAGGCTCAGCGCCGCATACAGATTTTATATCCGCGCCAGGTTATGGCGAACGGGGTTATGAACTCTAACGCTTCGTATCTGCCGATAAAGGTGAATATGTCCGGCGTTATGGGGCCCGTGTTTGCGTCTTCTATTCTGATGATGCCGTCGTTTATTCAGCGCTTTGTTCAAAGCGATAATATCGTGGTTCAGAATATAATGGCTGTTTTCTCGTACGGGACGGCGACTTATATGCTGATTTTTACCGCATTGATCGCGTTCTTTGCTTACTTCCAAACGGCGGTTGTGTTCAATTCCGAAGAGACAAGCAATCAGCTGAAAAATGCCGGCGGATATATTCCGGGCGTGCGTCCTGGGGAGCAGACTATGAAATTCCTGGACGGCGTAGTATCCCGCACCACGGCGATCGGAGTTTTATATTTGATAGTAGTTTGCGTTTTTCCAATCATACTGAATACCAATCTGGGTATGCCGGTGGTGGTTGGCGGAACAAGCGTCCTGATCGTTGCCGGCGTTGTGCTGGACACAATGAATCAGGTGCAGTCGTACTTGGTGGCGCGGCAATATTCGTCCGTTATCAAGAAAGCGCAGAAAAAAGGAAGATTTAGAGTTTAGTAATCAGTAATCAGTAATTAGTAATCAGTGTTTGGTGAAAGTTATTGACTTTTATTGATTGCAATGTAAAATGTTTGGAAAATTTTGTTGGTATCCAGTGTCCGGAAATCATTACTGATTACTGATTACTGATTACTGATTACTTAAAAAGGAAAAAACAATATGGCTCGTATAGCAGGTGTAAATATCCCATCAGACAAGCGCATTGAAATCGCGCTTACATACCTTTACGGCATTGGTCCGGCAAAATCCGCTCAGATTTGCAACGCCTTGAAATTCAAGGACTGTTTGCGCGCCAAAGAATTGACCGACGCCGACATCATCAATATTTCCAATTATATAGAAGAAAACTTTAAGGTAGAGGGTGATGTTCGCCGCGATATCGCAATGAATATCAAGCGCTTGCAAGATCTAAAATCATACCGCGGAATACGCCACCGCAACCGCCTGCCGGTACGCGGACAGCGCACCCAGACAAACGCCCGCACCCGCAAGGGAAAGCGCGTCGTCGTCGCGGGATCCGCTACAAAGGGAAAATAAAAAAGCCCATAGCCCACAGCCCATAGCCCTTGGTCAAAAAAGACTGACGGCTGACGGCTGAGGGCTGGCGGCTAAAAAAATCGGAGATTTTTTATTATGGCTGAAAAAAAAGCAAAAAGCACAAAGAAAAAAGTTGTTAAAAAAGTATCGCACGGCATTGCGCACGTTTTGGCGACCAACAACAATACTCGCATAACCATAACCGATCAATCCGGCGCTGTTTTGTGCTGGGCGACCGCGGGTGCGAATAACTTTAAGGGCGCGAAAAAGTCAACCCCGTATGCCGCGACAATTGTTGCCGACAGCATTGGCAAGAAAGTTAGCGAAATGGGTATGAAGACAGTTGATGTTTTGATGCGCGGCATCGGACAGGGACGCGAATCCGCAGTGCGCGCGTTGGGTTCCGCCGGCCTGATAGTGCAATCTATCACCGATACGACCCGCATTCCGCATAATGGATGCCGCCCAAAGAAAGTACGCAGAGTTTAATAATTATACGAGTTGTCTCTCGGGTCGTCTGGCGGCGGGGGCGGGGGAACCATTGGCATTTGCCAACTTCCCCCGCCGCCCCCACCACCATACGACACAATATATCAACATTCGTTTTGGTCCGCTTTGCGGATTAAAAAATCGCTTCGCGATTTTTGTCGGAATAGTGAAAATAATAAACTAAACTATGGAGAAAATGATGATTGAAAAAAACTGGATGTCCCTTATAAAACCAAAAAAACTGAACATCAAAGTTGATGAGCATAATCCCAATATCGCCGTTTTAATCGCAGAGCCTTTGGAAAAGGGTTTCGGTTTGACTATTGGAACCGCGCTGCGCCGCGTATTATTGTCTTCTTTGCAGGGATGCGCGCCGATTTATGTCAAAATTGACGGCGTAGGGCACGAATTTTCTTCTATTCCCGGCGTTCGCGAAGATGTAACCGATATTATCCTGAATTTGAAAGGCGTTTATTTCAAAGCCCTGACAGAGGGTCAGCACAAGGCGACCTTGAAAGTCAAAGGCCCCGCTGTCGTTACCGCAGGTATGATTGAAACCGCCGGCGGTGTCAGCGGTATGAATAAAGACGCGGAAATCTGCAACCTGGACAAAGGCGCCAGCTTGGATATGGAAATCACCCTGGCCACCGGCCGCGGATATGTTCCGGCATCCGCGCGCACCGAAGGATTGCCGCTGGGCGTTATTCCGGTTGACTCTATCTTTTCTCCGATCCTGAATGTCGCGACCGCTGTTTCCGAAGCGCGCGTCGGACAAAGCACAGGCTATGACAAACTGGAAATGACCGTCAAAACAAACGGCAGCGTTTCCCCCGAAGATGCAATTGCTTTGGCTTCGCGCATTCTGACGGATCAACTGGTTGTCTTTATCAATTTTGAAGATCCGGCCCAGGTCAATCTGCCAAGCGAAGAAGAAAAGCAGAAAGAAGCCTTGCCGTTTGATGCAAAGCTGTTAAAGCACGTGGATGAATTGGAATTGTCCGTCCGCGCGAACAATTGCTTGAAAAATGATCGTATAAACTGGCTGGGCGAATTGGTTCAAAAGACAGAAAACGATATGCTGAAAACGCCTAATTTCGGACGCAAGTCATTGAACGAAATCAAGGCTCAGCTGGAAGCAATGGGATTGGGCCTGGGAATGGAAGTTCCTGGCTGGCCGCCGGAAAACATTTCGGAATTGGCCAAGAAATACGAAGACCCGTACAAATAAAAATGCCGCGTAAGCGGCATTTTTAGTGAATAGTGAAAGAGTGAAAAAAGTGAAAAAGTGAAATGCCCTGCGCTGGCGCGCAGATAGATATAACGAACGCAAAGCGTTCGTCTCCCCCGCCCTTGCGGCGGGGGTCGGCGCGAAGCGCCGGGGGGTGGGTTGATATGCAATTAAACCCATCCCCCGCTCGCTATCGCGAGCGACCCCTGCCGCAAGGGCAGGGGTGGTCGCTGCGCGATTATGTGGTGGTGGGAATTTCCACCGAGCTTAAAAAAAATTCATAACCAAAATCTCAACACAAAAAACAATACAAAAATCCCCCCCCTCAGCCAAAATCTTTTTACAACAAAAATACAAATAAATATTGACATATAAATATTTATGTCTATAATTGGGCTAAACCAAAAAGGATACGATATGTCTTACAATATTTTTAACAAAATCACCAATAATGCAAACACATTGCTTTTCTGTTTGTTCTCGGTCGTCTTGACCGCTTGCGGAACAAGTAAAAACTTGTCAACGCAAAATTCCGACAAAGATTTTATCAACTCTTCCGATACCACTACTTATCGCGAGCAGGGGACTTATGAATTAGTTGTTCATACCATAAAGCAGACCAAGTTTGTTATGACCAAAAACGGCCAAGCGCAAAAAGCGCAAGCAAAAGATTCTGTTGCGGCCACGGCTGTTCAGGACACGATTGTCCCGGTACTGAAACCTGTTGATCCTGTGGTTGCAGATACCGTAAAAAAACAAGAAAAGAAACCGGAAGTCAAAAAGCCCGCAAACACTGGGGCAGGGGACGGAAACAAAGCCGACCTGACCAAATACAAAAAAGCTTTCAATGCAAAGCAATATCAAAAGACTATTGATGAGATAAAGAAAATCATCAATAATCCCGCGGCCTATGCGAAATTGACGGCGGCCGAAAAAGCTGATATTTACAGCAAGGCGGCGACCAGCCGCGCTGCACTTGGCGATGCGGAAAAATCAAAACAGAACTTCAAAGCGGCTGCAAATCAGTATGACTGGGCGCTGGCGAATATTGAAAATCTGTTGAAGTATGATAATTCCAAAGCGAACAAAGAAAGAAAAGCCTTGATCGCGAAAAAGAAATTGTTGGCGGAACAAAAGTCCAGAACCAACACTGGCCGCAGCGGAAAAGGCCAGCGGTAAAAGCTGAATTAAGCTCGGTGGAAATTCCCCTTCGCCAGCGAAGGGGAATTTACTAAAACCAATAAAAAATAATGATTCATCTGAGCAGAAATAAAGAATTAAACATCCCGTCGGATTCTTCCGAGCTGATCGTCATCACAAAAGCCAAAAATCTTGCAGAATATGTCATAACCATAACTGAAAAAGCCCCGCCAAAGTTTCGCGGCGTTTTCGTAAATCGTATGCAAAATCTTTGCCTGGATGCCATATCGGATTTATTGAATGCCAACTTTATTCACAGCGATTCGCTTGAAAATAAAACCGCCCGCGCAAAATTTCAGACCGGCGCGATTATAAAAATGAAAATGCTGGGATATATCGCTATGATGTCGGAAACAGGAAAATGCATCAGAGAGCATCAGTTCCAGCAAATATCGTCGCAAGCCGCCAGCGTTATAAGTTTGACCGCTGCCTGGCGCAAAAGCGACCAGATAAGGTTCGCAGAAAAAAATTCAGCGGATAAGGAGTGATTTATATAATAGTGTGGGCTATGTTCGGTCGCGTTCGGCTAATGGCAATGGCAACTCGCAGAATGTGAACGACGATGGCGATGACAACTGGAACAACAATAATAATCCGAGGCTCGCCGCCCGCCCCGCTTTGCTTGGCAAAAAAATGAAGAGCATTTCGCAAAGATGCCTTGGGCCTTGTGGTCCGATAAGTTTTGGGAAAAAGCCAGAGAAATGAAAATCATCAGAATTTTCATCCGTGCGATCAGGCAAAGGAAATTGCTTCTTGCTTGCGGGCCAAAGGCCCAATGGCGAATAAAATCGGGAACGGTTTATGGAACGCTACACACAGTCAACGCGAAAGTTTTGACTTGTTATCGGGCGTTCCTTTTTATTGCAAAAAGAAAAATAAAGTGCTTGACAAATAAGAATTATCGTATAAACTTATGCTCTGTTATACATTGTATCACTTTTTTGACAAGCCTTTGGCTTGTCATTCCCGCGCAGGCGGGAATAGGGCTCTGAATAAAAAACATTGTAATTTAATAGCCCTATTCCCGCCTGCGCGGGAATGACAAAACTAGTTCATAGTTTTATAAAAAGTAAAAAAATGTATAACAGAGTTTAAACTTATGAATATAAGAATAATAAAAGGATGAACAATGCAAACCCAGTCGTACCAAATGATATTGCCAGATATAAATAATATCCGTGCCGGATATAGAAAAATAACCCTGTCAGAAGCGGCAATTCAAATGGGTGGCCTGTGTTCAAGAGATGACAGTAATAGAATTTGTCAAGAAAAAGTGGGCTATGTTCGGTCGCGTTCGGCTTTTGGCGATGACGACTCGCAGGATGTGAACGACGGTGGCGATGTCGACTGGAACTACGGTATTAATCCGAGGCTCGCCGCCCGCCCCGCTTTGCAAGCATCATCTATAGATCCTGAAATCCGCGCGAGCAACGCGAGCGCCAGGGAAATTAATGGCTCTAAATTTGAAGTGATCGGCGGATTAGTCGCATACCCGCGCGATTTGGCCCCAAAAGAAGTGCAAAAGATACTGAACCGTGAAGATAACTCTAATTCCAACGAACCGTCCGGAAAGAGCTATACGATCAATGTTGCGGATAGCACCCAGAACCCAGGCTCGGCAAAGGATGTGAAGCTGGTGCAGCACCCTGGAATTTTATTCCAGGGCAAGGAATATGCCAGAATAGTTGGTAATCCTGCGGATAACGACAGCATATTCAAGAATGGCGAAAAGGCGCGGAAAGACGAAGGGCTTTGGTTCCAGGTAATGGATTATGACTTGATCCGGAACGCGGCGGACGAATGGATGTTTGACATCTGCCCGTTTGCGAATATACCGCTGGACTTTAAGTCATACAATGGGGACTTTGCGCAAACATATATGAGTAAGTTCTTGAATGAATATTTTGGAAAAGAGATAGTAAAGGAACTGTCGCAGGACCAGATAAGAAAGATAATAAAAGATTTGGAAGGGCAGAAAAAGCTTGCCGAGAAAAGATTACAGGACTGGCAGGCCAGATTGAAATAGTGAGATTGAGATAAGTTGAACCCGCGCAACGCGCGGGTTTTTGGAAAACGATCTGTTAAATAGTTTATTGATAAGATGTTAAGCTCGGTGGCAATTCCCCTTCGCTGGCGAAGGGGTGGCATCTCGGCGGAGCCCGCAGGGCGGAGACGGATGACGGGGTAGTGGATAAAGATTTATTATCAACCACTACCCCGCCCCCTTCGCCAGCGAAGGGGAATTTAGACCGAGCTTTATCGTAATAAAATTGTTAAATTGTTTAACAAAGCGTTATAAAACACTCTAATTTAACCAAAGTCCGAATATGACGCTGGATGAAATTTTTACTTTTGAAAATCTTTATGATGCTCACAGATTATCCAGGCGGTCCAAGCAGCACAAGCGCGGAACCATCTTGTTTGAAATAGAATTGGGAAAAAATCTGGCAAAGCTTCAAAAAGAACTCTGTTCAAAAAAGTACAAGCTGGGCGCTTATCGCGTTTTCAAAATTCACGATCCAAAAGAGCGTTTGATAGAGGCTTTGCCTTACCGCGACCGCGTCGTTTTGATGTGCTTTTGCAAAAATGTTTTGGAACCGCGGCTGGAACCGCGCTTGATTTACGACAATGCTGCGTCGCGCCGCGGGCGCGGGACCAGCTTTGCCATAAACCGCCTGCACAAGTTTATGCGCGCCTTGTTCATACAGAACAAGACAAACGACTTGTATTTCCTGAAATGCGACATAGCTAAATATTTCGCCAGCATAAATCACGATATTTTATTAGCCAAGCTGGCGGACGCAGGTTTTTCCGCAGACGAAATGTGGTTTATGCGGGGCGTTGTAAAGTCTCATTCCGATATCGGTTTGCCGCTGGGAAATCAGACCAGCCAATGGTTTGCTATTTTATATCTGGATTCTTTGGACAGGCTGATAAAAGAAAACCTGCGCGTAAAATATTACATTCGGTATATGGACGACTTTGTCCTGCTGCACAAAGACAAAGACCGTTTGAATTTATGCCGCGCGCGCATTGCCGATTTCTGTCAAAACAATTTGAATTTGCGGCTGAACAAAAAAACTCAGGTTGGAAAGCTGGCGGACGGAGTGGACTTTCTGGGCTTTAACCACAGGCTGGGGGAAACCGGCGCGCTGATCAGGAATCTGCGCGCGTCCGCCCGCGTCAGGCAGGGCAAATACTTGAAGCTATTGGATTACTGCGTTATGAATGATATTGTCGGGACGGATTATCTGGCCGCGCGAAAGTCCTCGTTCTTGAATAACTTGATCGGGACAAAACAGAAAAAGTCCGTTTCAAACAGGCTGCAAGTCATAGAAAAGAAGAAACTGTTGAATGGATTTTACAGAGAATGGCTGGCGCTGGCGGTATGAAAAAATATTTGCAAATCGTACGGATTTGGAATAATATAGCATAAATTCGCAAATTCTGAAATATTCAGGTTGCGATAATGTCAATCCCCGGACGGGGCTGCAACGCAAAAAGGAGCGCATTATGAGACATCAAAAAGCAGGACGCAAATTCAACCGCGACACCAACGCCCGCAAAGCTTTATTTGTCGGACTGGTCAAAAACTTGGTTGAACGCGAACAAATCAAGACAACTCTGCCAAAGGCAAAAGACCTGCGCAGCGTTGTGGAAAAAATTATCACTATCGCGAAAACTGATTCTGTCGCGAACCGCCGCTTGGTGGCCAGCAAGCTGGACAATTCTTCTGACGGCACTGTCAAAAAATTATTCACCGTTCTGGGGCCGCGCTATGCAAAGCGCCCGGGCGGATATACTCGCGTTTTGAAAGCCGGGTTTCGTTATGGAGATGCGGCGCCTATGGCTGTTATTGAATTGGTTGACCGCGATCCGGATGCGAAAAAGAATCCAAAGGCCAATATAAAGGCCGCCGCACCGGCAGACGCCGCCGCGTCGGAAAAGAAAGAGCCGAAAGTTGCAAAAGCGCCTGTGGCAAAGGTCGCGCGCGAAACCGGCGCTGCGAAAGCCACCGCCGCGAAAAAGGAAGTATCTGTAAAACGCAGAGCAACCGGAAAATAAAAAACGCGCCCCGCTGGGGCGTTTTTTAATTAGCAGTTAGCAATTATCAATTAGCAATTTGTGGAATAAAACTCGGTGGAAATTCCCCTCCTTGGAGGGGTGGCGCCGCAGGCGCCGGGGTGGGTTTTCTTATTAGAGCACCCACCCCGCCCGCTCCGCGGGCACCCCTCCACAGGAGGGGAACTTTCACCGAGTTTTATCATTTCATATAAATTTTTCATTCTTCATTTTTCATTTTTATAAAATCCCAATCTGTGATAAAATAAGTTCAATCAAAAAGAATTTTTTATGAATCAGTTTCGTAATCTGGCTGTCGGATTATCTTTTTTATCCCTGTTTTCCGCGGATTCCGCATTCGCCGCCGCCCCCGTGCGCGGCGCGCGAAATACAGCCGCCCCTGCATCCGCTGCCGCTCCTGAATCATCCGCGCCGGGTGTAAATTCCGCCCGCGCTGCGCGCGCGCCTGTTGCCGCTCGGGCCGCAGCCCCGGCGCCGGCCGCCCCAGTCGTTGCCGCGCGATCCGGCACTACGCCGACATCTGCGCCAAAGACCGGCGCCGCGCCCGTTGTCGCCGCACGCGCAGGCCAAATGCAAAGCGTTAAATCAAACGGAACCACCATTGCCGGCGCCACTAAAAACACCGCGGTCAGCGAGCAATGCAAAGAAAAATACTATGGCTGTATGGATTCTTTCTGTATGGTTGAAAACGACAATGGCGGACGCTGTGTTTGCAGTAATCGGAAAGCTGAACTGGATACCGCTTTGGCAGAAATTGAAAAACTGAATACCAACATTGTCGCGTTGCGCACAAAGGGCGTTGAAACCATAGAAATGGGCGCAAAGGCAGATGCTGTTATGTCCACTGCGGATGCCGCTGTGAAAAAGGCCCTGGGCGCCGGCGAAGAAGAAAAGCCGAAAAGCCGCCGCCGCACTTTGGATATGTCGTCTATCTGGGAAGATTCCAATATTTTGGATGTAGAAGAAATTATCGCGCCACCAAAAGAAGATGCGTTGTCCGGCAAGCGCGGCGATGCATTGCATCAGACTGTTGCGGAAATCTGCGTCAATCAAATGCGCGAATGCGGATCGGATATAGAAATGCTGCAAATGATGTATACTCAGCAGATTCGCAGTGATTGCAGCGCTTATGAAAACTATTTGAAAAAGCAAAAGAACGAAGCGCAAAAGACCCTGTCCGTTGCGGAAAGCGAAGTGCGCGCCGCCGCGTTGGAATCTTTCAACAATGCAAACAAATACGATTTGGGCCAATGCGTTTTGGAATATAAAAAGTGTTATATAAACACCGCGGGCTGCGGTGAAGACTTTTCCGGATGCGTCGGAATCGCGGCGGCTGAAAATGCCAAGATGTCCGGCAGCAACAAAGCCAGTATGAAAATGTATAACATCAAGGGCGGGTCTACCCAGATTTCTATCGCGGCCAGTTCTTATGATGCGGTGCTTTCCAAAAAGCCGATTTGCGACAGCATCACAAGTTCCTGTATGCTG
This sequence comes from Rickettsiales bacterium, assembly GCA_031267375.1. Taxonomy (GTDB): domain Bacteria; phylum Pseudomonadota; class Alphaproteobacteria; order Rs-D84; family Rs-D84; genus JAIRZE01. The sequence goes on from JAIRZE010000013.1 coordinate 10,509, forward strand.
GTGCGCGACCAAGTGTTTGACGCGTTCCTGCGCGAAGTCGCGCCTCAGTTGAAAACCGCGGAATTAATTGCGGAATCAAATTTGCGCCAATCTTGCTTGGCCAATATTTCCGGCTGTTTCCAAAAGGCTTGCAAAGACACTATGGATCCGAAAGATCCGGACGGATCGTATGATATGTGCTTGTCGCGGCCCGAAGCGATTCGCTCACTTTGCCGCGTTCAGATAGATCCGTGCGTCCAGGCAGAGCCCCTTATTATGGATATGGTTTATGCAAAGCTGGCGGCGATGCGCGTTGACGCCTGCACCAACGAAGTAAAGGCTTGCTTTACATCTGAAAATGCTTGCGGCGAAAATTTCGCGAACTGTATCGGCCTGGATCTGGAAGGCATAAAGTCTATGTGCCCGATTGAAAAACTGACCGCTTGCGTCAAAGATACCACCGCCAATCTGAAAAACAAAACTTTGGCCGATTATCCAGAAGCTGAAACCAGTGTAAATAATATTCTTGCCGGAATTTATTTGCAGGTTGATAACAACGCCTTTGCCCAGTGCGATAAAATCGTAAAGACCAAGGTGGCCGAAATCTGCGGCACCGCCGAAACGGGCCAGGGCTGCGATGCTTTTGCCGATGACAAGTATCTGGGAACGGAATCATTGGCTTCGTACAAAGATAAAAACGGCGACTTTGTCATAACCGGCTTGATGTCTATCGGAAAAATAAATATCCAGACCAGCACCGCGACCGACGGCAGAGAGTCTTTGCAAAAGTATGTTATGTCAATGCCATCCGTTTCAAATCCAACGATTTCTGAAAGCACTACGACCACAAAAGACGGCGATACCGTAACTGTGAAAAAGTTTATTGAAACGGCCGCGAATCAATCCACGGTTGATATGATAAATAATTCGCTGGAATCTATTGCCGGACGCATAGGCACCAAGGTCGCAATGCTGACCGGCGATACAAAAGTTGGATACTGCGTGTCAGGGCGCGATATGTCCCAGATAACGGGCCGCGGCAAAACGGCGCCACGCTTCCCACACTTGCTGGATTCTTATATCCTTAACATCATAGACTCCGGGTTAGAGCAGGCGAATAAAAACTATACCGCTAAACTTAATGAGCTGAAAGCAAAAGCATTAAAAGACCAGAGCGACGAAGTAAAATCTATGACTTGCGCCAGCACGGTTAACAATGCGGCTGATCCTATTTGCGAAGAATGGATGTCCGCCAGCCAATGGTTGGATCAGAATCCTACAAACTCTCTGTCAACCGCAATTGCGAACAGCGCTGTTTTGAATACCGTATTCGGAAACGAAAAGAAAATTTGCAAGAAATGGGGCAGCGGCGAATTCAAAATTGAAGAAAGTTCCGGCGACAAGGGCTTTACAAAAGGCGGAACGGAATATGTCATTTCCGGTCAGAAACTGGCCGCTGTCGTGAATACGGCGGCGCGCGGTCAATCTGATAGAATTCAGACGGACACCTTTGGAAATATGATGGCGACGATTACACAGACCAGCAATTATTCCGCCGCAGATCAAACCTGCACCATTATTACTACCACCAATACCTGCAAAAATGCAAAAGAAGTCGTTTTGACCGATACCAAGACAACGACTAATAACGGTGGCGGCGGTATTTTGAATCTGGGCAGTTTCAGTATTGGTGGCGGAAGCAAGAGAGTTTCTACAACCGAAACCAATCAATCATTTGAAGGCGCGGTCTGCACTGAATTCCAAGGCCCCGTCGTAGACACACAGGTTATAAAGATGTAGTGTATAGATATGCTTGACTTTTGCTATGTTTTGATATATACTTTTGATATATATCAAAATCAAAGAGTTAAAAATGTTAACACAAAACGATACTTCTTCAGATATTGCAAAAGTTTTTATGACTGGTCGCAGCCAGGCTGTTCGCATACCAAAGGCATTCAAATTCAATTCGGATGAACTTGTTATAAAGCCTTATATGGGGGGCGGGGTCATATTGCAATATCCGCCAAAGAAAACAGAAAATTGGTTGGTAAATTTCTTAAAAAACACTACGCCAAATCCAGATTTTGTCTTGGACAGGCCAGATAACACAATTCCCCAGAAAAGAGATTTATTCTGATGTCAAAAATTTATGTTCTGGATACAGACATATCCAGTTATTTTATAAAAGGCATCTATGAAACTATTGGGCAAAAATTGCAGAAATTGCCTGACGATAGTATTTTTATAACATCAATAACTGTGGCTGAATTATTGTTCGGGGCAGAAAAACGAAAAAATAAAAAATTGACTGCGGATGTAAATGCTTTTATATCGGAAGCAAGAATATTGGCTTTTGATACCAATGCAGCAGAGGTTTATTCAAAAATCCGTACTGTTTTGGAAGATTCAGGAACGCCAATCGGGAATATGGATATTATGATAGCATCTGTTGCTATTGCAAATGATGCTGTATTGGTAACTAATAATTCAAAACATTTCAAGTATATTAAAAATTTAGAGCTTGAAAATTGGGCGGAATAATTGCTTTACAATTCTCCTGCATCGCTGACCACTCGGACGCCTGCTGTTTCCCATTCCACTATTCGCGCATCCAAATCCATTATATTTTTTTCTTTCAGCACCAGAACCGGTATCAGATTCTTTTCCGCTGCCGCCGCTAATACCGCACTCACAGGATTTGGTTTTCTCTTTCCATTTGCAAACCATTCTTCCCCGTCTGCAATCCAAAAGTCCGGATCATCGTGCACTGCAATTTCATACTTTTCATCCGCCGCGACGGATTCTTTTTCTGCCGGCTTGTCCCCGAAACTGATTTCGCGAAACACAGGCGCCGCAGGCGCGGAATCGCCGCCGCTGAAATCAAAATCATCGGGCAAGGGCAGGGCGCCGGCTTCGCCAGTGGAGAGCGAAGAGTTAAGAGTTAAGAGCGCAGATTCTTCCTGTATCTGAATTGGTGCAGGCACAGGAACCTGCCCTCCCCCTGGGGAGGTGGCTGTCTGCGAAGCAGACTGGGGGGGACTTGATTCAATTAAACTATTATGTTCATTATCATTTATTGTTGGGGAAAGCGCATCGGTCTTATCTTTTTCTATTGATTGCTCTATCTTTATCCCGATTCGCTTTTTTGCGCGGACATACGGTTCCAGCATTTCGCGCGGCAATCCCATCGGCAATTTTATTTCAGGTTCGCTTATCGGCGCGGCAGGCGCGTCCGCAGGCGTTTCGTCTTTTGCCTCTGGCTTTTTTTTCTTGAAATCAAAAATAGTTTTCTTGCGCAGGATCAGAGCGACCGTCGCCGCGTAAAGCGGAATCGCCACCACGATTATCAGGCCAAAGGCAAATCCGGCAAAACCGTGCAGGCGGACATTAAAAAGCAATCCCCAATGCCGCAGCGAAAATAAATCAAACCCGAACATAACGAACATAATCAGCCACAGCGCGGCGACATAGCCGGCGGTCCAGGCAGCGGCGGATTTGAATTTTTTCAAAGATTCCAGAAGCTTCTTCATCTGATTGTATTATAGTACTAAAATCTATGTTTGTCAATATTAAAACTCGGTGGAAATTCCCCTTCCCATCGGGAAGGGGGGGCATCGTGAAGCGATGACGGGGTAAGGGTAAAAAATCATACATAGTTTGTTTTTATGACCCTTACCCCGGCGCTTCGCGCCACCCCTTCCCGGGGGGAAGGGGATTTGCACCGAGCTTTTTATTTCATTATTTTTCATTTTTAATATCACGGATAATATGATATAATTGCTAAAAATGTAAGAGGATTTCTATGCGTAAATTATTCGGTTTTTTGGGAATTTCTATCATATCTCTGGGCATTGCGACCATTGCAAATGCAGCGGAACCCAGTCGCGGCAGTCGCGCGGGCGCTATGTCGGCCCAGCGTATGCCGACTATGCCTATGCTGCCGATCAACACCATCGGAAATTTTGTTGATACAAGCGGCCAGGTTGGCGGCGGCAATACAGGCGGCGGGACGGGTCCTGTTGTGCCCCCAATCTTTCAATGTCCGGCCAATTCCCACATAGATATTTCTTGCACCGGTTTGAATATTCCGGCCGGTCAAAATTGCGTCAGTGCCAGCTGCAAGTGCGACACTACCGCGCCCTTGGCCAACAACGGTGTTTGCACACCGGGCGGTCAGCCGCCGGTTGGCGATTGTCCAGACGGACAGCCTCGCAATTCAGAATACACTGTTGATATGTGTATGAATGATGTTTTGGCCTGTGTCAATGGCGGCGCTTTGCCGAACGGTCTGAACGATTTGTTCAATTCCGATCTGCGCAATTCTATCTTTAACGGAATGAATCTTTGCGCGGTTCAAGTTGACAAGTGCATCAGCGAAGTCCGCAAGAACTGCCACAATGTTTATCATTCCTTTACCGATGTCTGGATAGATTTTAATTCGCGCAAAGTTCAGCCGGAATACTATGCATTCGTTCTGCGCAAGACGGGATTGACCCCGAACCAGGCGGAAAATACTTGCGCTCTGCTGGATGTGAATACTTATGGCGCGTCGTTTGACGCGGTTGCGAACAGCGGCAAGACCACCAGCGAATACAATAACAAAATTAATGCGTATAACGGCCAGGGGCCGGATAAAAACAAACCGCAAGGTGTGACGCCGAACTATGGCAACAGCGGCGTAGACGGCCAGCGCGGGCACTATGCGCGCTGGGACGCGGTTAATGCGGATTGCTTGGTTCGCGTTGCGGCGTATAACAAGGATACTTTGATCACCAACGATTACGGCTGGATTCTGAATCTGGGCGACGACAAAGTGGCCGAAGTTTGGCAGAATGCGGGCAGCAGTTTTACTTGCAACAAGAATTTATTTGAATTCTCGCTGATGAATAATACTTCTACGGTCGCAATCTGGGGGATAGGCGGCGGAACATTGGCGGGCGCGGGCATTGGCGCGATTGCGGGACACGGGCATCGCGACTTTAACTGTCAGAACAAAGGCCATCGCGAAGAGCTGACAAAGCAGCTGCGCGGAACGAATAAGACTGGCGTGCTGAATGAATATTTGGATGCTGTTAAAATCTCGGCCACAGGCGATGTCATAGATGAAATGCAATGTGCCGCGATTATAAATTTGTATGACAGCTATGCGATTGCAAAAACGGAACTGGATAATTGCAGAGCGGCCGGTGCAAAGGGTGGTGGGGTGCAACCTACTCACGGCGTTTGGGCAACAGACTTTGTAATGAATGGAACCAGCGTAGATTGGACCAAGGTTAACTACCAAGGAAAAATCATAGATATTCAAGAGCCAAAAGATGCTGATAAAAAAGAAATCCTGGCTATTTTGGCAGAAAAAGATTTGCCGGACGATCAGCAGACCATAGAAAGGACTTCTCCGTTTACCATAACGGAATCCGGGTTTGTTTCAAGCGGTGGTTCTGCGACTGCGGCTGGCGCAAATGACAGATGTAATAACTTTACACCGTTGGTAAAAGCCAGAACTTACAGCAACGGCGAAGATGTTTATTGCAATCCCAATACTGGATGCAATTCTTTCATAGTATTCAGTCAGGAAGTCAATAATTTGGGCAATGTCTTTAATTCTTTGACAATTCTGAAAGAGGGCCAAAAATCCAATATGCTGAAAAGCACTCTGACCGGCGCGGGCATTGGCGCGGCGGCGGGCGGCGTTGCCACAGCTATCACTGCGTTTGTTGAAAAGAACAATATTAATTGCCGCGTTGGGGACGGTCTGGAAAAGGTCGGATTTGGAAAGTCGTATACCATAGGGACTTTGAAAGATTTCTATGTGAAATGGGCTTTGAATCTGCCGGATACGATTTCTCCGACGGCACAGGTTGTTGATTGCCATTCTTGGAAAAACGCTTGCGGAACATTGAAAGACTTGCGCCAGTGCAGTGAGGCCAGTATTAATTACAAGCCGTATGACGCGCCGAAAGCCACTTTGGTAGCGGCGGCGTGTATGGCCAGCGGCAGCGTTTGCATAGAGAATTACAGTGTCGCGAAATCATACGGCGCGTGCGATTGAAATTAGACTCGGTCTGAACCCTGCCCCCTTGTGGGGCGGGGAGAAAACCTGGGAGTGCGCAAAGCGCACGACCTTAGGTTTTCGTGGTGGTGGGATTTTAGTGCTATTCCCCCACCCAAGAACTTCTAACTCGCTGCGCTCGTAAGAAGTTCTATCCCGCCCCACAAGGGGGCAGGAGTCGCTTCGCGATTAGGTATTTACATTATAATAAAAATATGCCTGAAAAATCACTGCAAGTTATTCGTGCGAAAGAGTTGCGCGCAAATATGCCGCCAATGGAAAGAAAATTTTGGCGCAAAATCAATTATGACAAGCTGGGGGTAAAATTTCGTCGCCAACAGCGGATAGGCCCTTACTTTGTTGATTTTATTTGTTTTGAATTAAAGCTGATTATTGAACTTGACGGGTTTCAACATTTTACAGATGAAGCGATAAAATACGATAATGAAAGAACTGATTTTATAACTGCGCAGGGATATAAATTAATACGAATACCGAATGCGCTTGTAAATCATCATATTGATGGATTGATGAATTGTTTGCGTGAAGTTATAAATGGAAATATAGACGCTTATGAGATTTTTAAGAGTAAATATTCTTTATAAAATTATCATATAATCAATAAAAATCCCGCCGTTTGGCGGGATTTTTAGTTGGTTCTGACCTCGCCTGTTGACCAAGCGCGTCTTTTCGTTTGTGCTGTTTTTATTTCTTTTACAACTTCTTCTGCTTTTTTTTCTTCTTCTTTTTTAGTAGCGGCGGTCAAAGTTATCGTTATGTTATTTTCAACAACTACGCCGGATTTGCCGCTGGTCTTTGTCGTTTCCGTGCTGGTGCTTGTGGAATTTCCCGTTACAACTCTGTTTGTTATAACTACTCCGTTTTGTCCGGAACGGAATTTTCCGCTTTTTCCACTGGGCTTGCCGCCACTGGGCTTTTTTGCCGCGCCGCCGTTCTTGCATTGTTTGCATTCCGCCAGCAATGAGTCTTTTTCAGCAATACGCAGTTCGTATTGTTCAAATAATTTTTCCTGGCATTCTTTGCAGTTGTCATTATTAACAGTATTAGCAGCAGGTACGACCAGGGTTGTGGTTGTATCTGGCAACAAACCGGAGGCCGGCCGGCTGTCGTCATAAGCATTTTTATTCTGTTGATAAAGAAAGTAAGCCAATGCCAATGCGCCGGCAACGCCCAAGGCAATCAGCCAGCCGCGTCCGCTGCTGCGGGTTGGCGTCGGAGGCAGTGGCGCCGGGGCTGGTTTTTTCTTTGGCGCGGGTTTTGTGATTTTTCCAATGGATGCGCCAGCGGTGTTAAAAAGTTCATTACTAACTACTTTTCCAACAACTGTGGCCCCGCTTTTGACTTCGCCCGTCATCGGGTTCAAGACGCCGACAAGCGTGCCGTCAACGCGGATTTCATTTTTGCTGTTTTTAGTAACCTTGGCCATTTCAGCCCTCCTTTGTATTACCTAATTATTGCTATTATAGACAAATTAAATAGATTGTCAAGTGGTTTTGTAAGATTTTTTATAGCTCGGTGGAAATTCCCCTTTCCCCCGGAAAGGGGTGGCATCGCGAAGCGATGACGGGGTATGGGTCATTATGCATTTCTATTACCCATACCTCGCCCCCCTTCGGGGGCACCCCTTTCCGGGGGAAAGGGGATTTGCCACCGAGCTTTATTTTGTCTTCTTTTCTTTTTTCTTCTTTTTATTTTTTTTGGTTTGTGATAAAATTGGTCAAAGAGAGATTATGTTCAAAATATCCGCATTTTCTAAGGCTTTCGCCTTTTCTTGTTTATTTATTGTTTTCGGCGCTTCCCGCGCCGATGCAGCTTGTTCCCGCGCAAATCTGAACAAATGTCTTGATTCTGCCTGCGCAATTAATCTTACCGCCAACCCAGCCGCGCGCTGTCAACTCTGCGGAACCGCAACCGCCGGCGCGGCCGCCCCGGAAGACGGCTTAAAGCAACTGTCAATCGGCGCGAATGCAAAAATTACTTTTTCCGACAAAGAACTTAAAAAAGCCCCCGTCAATCCCGGCGACCGCTATGCCTGGGCGACGGCCGGATGTATTAAAAAGGTAGAGGGCTGCACCCCGGAAGATGTTTCCGATAACTATGATGATTTGATAGAGCAATCCTGTCGCGCCGCCGGCGTTGACGCCCAGCTGGAAGGGTTTCTTAAAAAAGCCGCGACCAAGAAAACAAAGTCCGCGTGCGAATCGGAAATTAATCTTTGCATTGCCAGGGGCGAGCGCTGTGGCGGCGACTGGAAGGCTTGCGAATTTGACGAAGATCTGGCCCGCGTGATTTCCCAATGCGCCGCGGAAGCCACCGGTTGCGACGAATTCACGCCCGCTATTCGCATTTCTGCGACATCGCGGCGCGACGCGGCTATTCAGGCAAAAGACAAAGTTATCGCGAATATTGTTCAAGACTATCAATACGCGCGCGAAGAAAAAATCGCGAATGCGAAAAAGACTTGCCAAACCGGAAGTGGAAAGCAAGCCTGCATACAAAATATGTGCGCGGCGAATATGCGGAATAAATGCCAGGCATCGGAAAAAGACGAAAACGGAATACTCAGCGAGCTGTCAATGGTGAAATTGCTCTGCCAGTATTACGACACGGCTTGCACAAAGATTAAATAGGGCAAAAGTCAAAAGGCAAAAGGCAGTATGAAAATAAAAAAGAGATTTTCATTACAAAATAAAATGTGCGCGTTGGGTGCCTTTTGCCTTTTGACTTTTGCCTTTGGCATCGGCAACGCCGATGCGGCCGTGGTTTCCCGCGCGTCGCCGACTATGCCCGTGCGCGCCGCGCCGCGTGCGAATATGACAAACCAGATGCCGGTAGCTGCCGCAGAGCCTGTTCAGGAAATTGCGGCAGAACCTGTTGTTGCGGAAGCTGTTCAGGAAGTTGCGCCCGCGCAAGTGATAGAGGACAAGTCTGCGCAATTCGGCACGGCTTTTGATAAATCCGGCGGCGCCACGCCGTTCCAGAATGATATAAAAGAGCAGATTGATCGGCAGCGCGCGGGCTTGGCCAATGCCGAATTGGGCGCCGCTTATGGCGCGGGGGTAAACTGGGTCTTGGCCGGCGGCGCGAATAACTGCGACCAAAATCTGCGCGATTGTATGCAGAAAAAATGCGGCGATAATTTTTCCAAATGCGCGAAAGATACCGATACTATTTGGGGCGATAAAATAAATTCCTGCCGGCTTTCCACAAAGTGCACGGGCGAAGAATTCTCTGCGTTTGCGCCGGAAATAAAGGCTGACCGCGATATGGATGTCATTGTCGGCGCTTATATGGAAGTAATAACCTGCGGCCAAAAATATAATCAATGCATCGTTCAGCAATGCGGCGCGGACTTGCATAAATGCCTGGGGCAAAAGGCGGGCGCGGCCGCGGTTAATGTCTGCAAAGGCATAGCGGATTCTTGCGCCGAATCTGACAGCGGGCTGTCGCCGCGCGCATCCAATGTATTCGCGGGCCTGCGCGGAAATGCAGAGATTGGAATAAAGAAAGATGAAAAGCGGCTGTATGAATTGCGCGATCTGATGCAGGCGCAGTGCACCAGATTCGGGGCTTCGTTTGATCAGCGGACTTTTTCGTGCGTTTATTCCGTGGAATTTTTTGCCGACGATATGCGTGATGAAAATGGCTCTGTTGTTCCACGCGCATCCAAAAAAGTTTTCAGCGGCGATACTTTTGATTGCAACCAGGATTGGTTCGGATTGGATATTACGACTTATCGCGAGAACGCGGCGCGCAGAACGCGCGAGCAAACGGCGGCATCCAGCGCTATGCTGGGCGCGGGCCTGGGCATTGCGGCGGGCGCGATTTCCAGCGGCGCGATAGATCGGGCTATGGATCGCCAGAAAGCGGAAAACGCCACGGACAAGCTGGGCTGCGAAAGTTCCGGCGGAACATTTACAAATGTAATGAATATAAAAAGCTGTAAATGTCCGGGCGATTCAAAATGGGATTCAAAGCAAAATACCTGTGTCGGCTCGGAAAAAGCCCTTGCCGCCGCTGCTAAATTGGAAAAAGATTGCGCAGGCTATGGCGCGGATGTTTTGAACCACAAAGAATGCAACGATACCGATGCTTATGACGATGCTGATAAAACTTTGAGCGCCGAGAAAAAGGCCGAGAAGAAAGCCGCGCGCGACGAGAAAAAGGCAAAAGAAAAAGAAGAAAAGGAAGCGAAAGAAGAAAGATGCAAAGAAACGCCGGATGCGGATGAATGCAAAAGCTTTTTCCAAAAAGCGGGCGGGGCTATCGGCGGTGCGGCGAAGTCTGTCGGCTCTGCCGTGGGCGGCGTTGCGGGAAAAGCAGTGTCCGCGGTCAAAGGCGCTGTCAGCAAGGATAAAGATTCTACAATAAAAGGTGCGGTTGATTCAGAGGTTCCAAAGACAGATACTCCAACAAGTACGCCGGATCCGAACGCAGACTTGAATCTTGCATAAGAAGGGAAGAGATGATACTTTCTTCGCGTGTTTGGAAACGAACAAGATTTTTAATGGTGGTTAAAATGAGCAAAAAAGAATATATTGAAATTCCGACAATCGGCGAATTTCTTTATGAAGAATTTATGGAGCCCTTGAATCTGTCGCAAAGCGCTTTGGCGCGGTCATTGAATGTTCCGCAAAATCGCATTAATGAAATTATAAATGGCAAGCGCGGAATTACCGCCGATACCGTTTACGCTTGTGCAAATATTTCAAAATGTCGGACGGCTTTTTTATCCGGATACAGAACGGTTTTGAACAAATTTTGGCGCGGCGGGCTTTGGAAAAGGAATTGGCGCGAATTGTGCCGTATGCGAATGATAATAAAAATTCGGTTAATCGGATGGCTATGTAATAATTTATATGCCTGCGAGAGAGAAATGAAGAAAGTTAAATTATTTTTATCCGTGGTTTTCACCTTGACGATTTTTTCGCCAGTGTTTGCAAGCCCGGAATCATTGCGCGATACAGAAGCCGCAATGATAAGATTGTTTGAGCCTTACTGTAATAATTTGGAGCATAATGTTAATATTCAGCTTGTATGCAATACAAAAAAATCCAATGGCGAATATGTGGGATTTGAAATTACCGGAAGCTGTGAATTGAAAGAAGGTTATGACGAGGCTGCATTGAATAAAGATGCAGAAAATTACTGCAAAAATAAATCTGTAAAACAACCAGCAAAACCGGAAAAAGAAGAAAAAAAGCCTGTGGTGGTTGCCGCGCCGGCGGCCCTGCGCGCCGCACAGGTTATCCCTTGGACGGAACCTACAAATTATAAAATTATAGAGACTGTTGCCCAGTTTAATAAGATGATGACAAACGAACATCCTGTGGATAAGGATGATAAATATAAGGGTTGGGCCGGAACCTGCGGATATGGCTGGGAAGAGGGCTGGCCTTGTGTTGTATGCGTTGACATTCCCGCCGACCAAATTTATAAAGAAGGCGGATATAAAGTTATGGGCGACAAATCCATAGACTATGTAGTCGGGCCCGGATTCAAAATTTCCGGGGACAGATTTTGTCCCGACGGCGGCGAATCCGAATGCCAGGTAAATGGCGGCCGTCCGGATTGGACAAAGTGCACCGGCAACGAAAAATCTGTTCCGGAAAACGCCAATAATTCCGTGTCGCTCAGCCAATATGAACAGCGGATAAATGCGGCGAAAGACAAATATCTGAAAGCGGTGGCGGAAACAAAATGAAGAAAGTCTGTTTGATATTTTTTATGTGCTTTGTCGCGGTCTTGCCGCGCGGCTCTTTTGCCGCGTCCCAGGAAGAGGCGGCAGCCGAATTAAAAAAAGAAATTAATGAAATCGTGGATGAAGCAACCAAAGAATTATCCGCTGCCGGGGCTGCAAAAGTTCAGACTTATGCAAACGAGGCCGCCGCCGTTGCAAAGCCTGGCAATGCGGAAAGCACGGCGACAATCACTATTTCTGGAATGGTCAGCGACAACGCGGGCCCGCTTGTTGGCGCAAGCATTTCTTCGGAATCCACCCTATCAAAAGGAGTGCAGTCGGATGCAGAGGGCAAATTTGAATTTAAGAATTTTCCCGCAAACAGCAGAGTAAAAATCTCTTATATTGGTATGAAGACTGTCATATTGGACAATGATAAAATCAGCAATATTGTTTTGGAAGAAGATACCACGCTTTTGGATGAAGATGTTGCATCTGGTTGTATTCCTAATAAAGAATGCAATATTCCGGAACTTGACGAAGAAGGAAACTGCGTGCAGGATGAAAAGAAACAATGCAAAGTTTTGGAAAAAGGAATTTGCTCAAAAGACAACGATGCTTATAAATGCGTCAAGAAACAATCCAAACCGGCAGAGCCTGAAATAGACCCAGAAGAACAAAAGAGAATAGAAGAAAAAAAGAAGATAGATGCCGAGGCTATGAAAAAACTTGTCGCTAACGAAAACGCGATGAAAGAAAAAGAAAATTCCACGGCTAATAAACTGTTGGGCGGGGCGGCCATAGGCTCTGCCGGAATGGGCGGAAAAATGCTACTTTCCGGTATGGCGGAACAATCCGCCGACAAAGCGATTCAGGAAGAAATGCAGGGCGTGCTGAATTCTATGTACTGCAAAGTTCCCGGCAGCACAAAAATAAATTACGGCACAACTGATAACCCTTTGCCCGGCGACGGAGTGCAAATGGCAGAGATGCGCGGAGAGTACGAGCGTATAGCGACGCAATTAAAATCCGACAAAGAGTCCCTGGGTATGATGCCCGGCATAGAAGCCGAAACTGTATTTGATAAACGATCCAGCGGCCTGTATGACAAGGATACCGCGGGCTATAAAGTTCGCGAAGGCGAAGGAAATATTGCCAGCGTATTCGGCGCCCTGTCCGGAAATGAAAAAGACAAGGCTTTGTGGGATGCTCAACTGGCAGAATCCAAGACCCAGGTAAATGCCGGCATCGGTCTGGCCGCGACGGGCGTGGTTGGCGGCATCGTTGGAAATATGCTGATCAACAAAGACGCGCCAAAGGAAAACAGCAAGCAGATATTGCAAGAACGCAAGGACAAGCTGGCGGCATTGAATAAAAAAATTAGGGAAGTCATTCCGGACCCGGTTGTTATAGCACCGGCCAATGTTTGTACGGGCATATTCAAAACCGGCGAAGACGGCGAATGCGAATGCATAAATGGCGGCGACACTGGCGAAAACTGCAAATGCTCAGAGGGTCAGGCTTTGCAAGGGGACCGGTGCGCCACTTGTCCGGCCGGCCAGCAGCCGAATGATGACAGGATTGGCTGCAAAGAAACGCCGAAAGATATTTGCGCCGGCAAAGATGCCAGCCTTTTTGAAGGCAACGAAAAGGGCGAATGCGTTTGCAAAAATAACAAGGAAGAACGGCCAATCGGCACTTGCGTATGTCCCAAAAATTCAGAGCCGGTCGGCGACGCTTGCAAACCTTGCGATGACGGCGCGACATCCGACGGGTTGGGCGTGTGCGTACTGCCGCCTGCGGCCCAGGATTGTCCGATAACCGGCCAACAGAAAATAAAAGACAAATGCCAATGTACAGAGGATACAATTCTTAATACTGAAAAAAACGCTTGTATTGCTTGTGGGAAAGGTGAAAATGCGAACGCCGATCAGACGGAATGCGTCAAGCCGGCAGTTGTATTCAAAGACGCGCAAGGCAAGTCGTTATTTAATCCCGGCAATTGGACTTTGTCGGATCTTGGCAAAAGACAAGTTGAAGAATATAAAACCAAAATTGCAAGCATACAGCAGAATCCGATTTGTTATGTGGTTGTCGGGCACTCTGACAAACGGGGCATAAATCCAAGCAAAAATGAGTGCTTGAAAAATAATGAAGCCTTGTCAAAATGCCGCGCCGATGTTGTTAGCAAAGAATTGAACTTTAATAAAAATAATTCATTGGTCTATGGCGTTGGTCCGATAGCTTGCGAGAAAGATGGAAATGCAGAAGAATGCAGAAAGGTTATAATTGTCGCATATCCGTATGCCTGCACGGACACGGCAAATATTTTTGGACCCGGTGGCGAAAGCGTCGGTGTGGATATTCTTAAAAATTTGGGCGGTGGCGATCTGGCCAGCACTGCCAGCGGCTCGCTGGGTGGCGGCGGGGCAGGCGGTGGTGGCATTGCCGGTGTTGTCGGCCAAGTGGTAGGCAAATAGTTTTATTATGCATTGTTAAACAATTTTGTGCTTATAAAACTCGGTGGTAAATCCCCTTCCCACAGGGAATGGGTGCCCCCGAAGGGGGCGGGGTAAGGGTAATAAAATACATACTTTGATTTATTACCCTTACCCCGTCATCGCTTCGCGATGCCACCCCTTCCCGTGGGGAAGGGGAATTTAGACTGAGCTTTTATATCAAAATAAAACAATTAATTACACCACCACCCAGAAATATATTCCCAGAAGCGTCAAATATAATACTCCGGTTATGCGCGTAAAATGTTTAGTCCACATCAGCTGCGCGCACAGCATTGCTGTCGCCGCCAACATTATCCACATATCAAATTTTATAATTTCCGGCGCCACCAACACCGGCGCTGTCAGCGCGCCCGCCGCAATCACCATTGTCGCGTTCATAAAATTGCTGCCCAATATATTCCCCAGCGCCACGCCCGGATGCCTTCCCGCCGCCGCGAAAATCGTTACCAATAATTCCGGCGCGCAGGTCGCGGGCCCGGCTATCAGCAGGCCGGCCCTGGTTTCGCTGATATTAAAGACACTCATTATTTTGTTCAATGCGTGCATAAATAATTCTCCGCCCAGATACACCGCCGCCGCGCCGATAAATATTGGAAAAATAATTTTTTTTAATTCCACTACCCCGGCCGCGCCAAAGCCACCCCTTCGCCAGCGAAGGGGAATTCGCTTCGTTTGAGTTTGACTTTTTCCGCATTCAAAAACATACGCGATAAAAATCACGCATAGTAAAATTCCGTCGCCGATGCCTATGCGCCCGTCCGCCATACAATACAGCAACGCGACCGCGGACAGCCATAAAAAAGCTATGTCGCGGGTATGCACGCGCGCCGCGGAAATCAATATTGGCGAGATAAAAAAACCAAGGCCCAGAATTCCCCACACATTAATGATATTGCTGCTGACGATTGTGCCGGCCAGAATATCCGCGCTGCCCTGCGCGCCTGCGGATATGGCTATGAAAAGTTCGGGCAGGGCGGTGCCGATGCCTATGATGACTACGGATACCAGAAATTCGCTGATGCCTATTTGCCGCGCCAGCCGCACGCAGCCCTTTACCAGCCAATCCGCGCCGACGGACATAATTCCCAGCCCCAGCAAAATAAAAATCCATTGCATCATAACAAGCGGATTTTATCCGCATTCGCCGCCGGTGTTGATAGGATAGAAATCAGAGACATTATATTATTATATCGTTATATCGTTATATCGTGATATAACGATATAATGTTATGTTAAATAAAGCTCGGTCTAAATTCCCCTTCCCTGTGGGAAGGGGAATTTAGACCGAGTTGCGGTTGCTGCGGATAATACTTCCTTGACACGCAAAAAACTTTTATGTTAGAATTTATTTCAAGAGAGATTTCTAAGTGAATTTACGCAGATTATTGTTCATTGTTCATTGTTCATTGTTCATTGCAATGCCGTCGGCATTGCTTGCCGCATCTGATTTTCAAACCGCCGCGCAATTATTATCAGCCGCGAAAAATGCCGATATAGGGCAGGTTCAGGCCCTGGTCAATAATGGCGCCGATGTGAACTTTGTTGACAACACCGGGCTTTCAATCGTATGCACGGCTTTGATGAACAAGGATGTGCGGGCGGCCCAGATTTTACAGATGTATGGCGCCGATGCGTCGCGCTGCGACCAGCAGATAAAAAAATACAATAACAAGCAGCCAAAGACTGAATCCGGCGGATTATTCGGCGGGCTATCCACCGCCCAAAGCCTGGCATTGACGGCGGCGGGGGCCGCCGTTGTCGTAGGCGGCGTTATGTTATTGGGCGGCGGCTTTGGCAGCGGCGGCGGCGGTGCCGGCGCCTCTTCCGGCGATCGTCCAAACAATAACGGAAATAATAATTCAGGCAATGGCACCGCGACAGGCACTGCGGCTTTGCCGTACGGTCCGGCTATGCCGAACGCGACATCGGAAAACACGAACTATATCGCAAACCTGAATGTTTACAGCCCTGGAACCCCTGGAATTCTGGCGGATAATTTTTATTTGATGAACAATACCGGCGCTCAGAATTATCTTTTGATAATGCACGGCTATTCGCCCCTGGCGCGCGGATATTCCGGTATGCGGACACTGCGCAATACCGCGACATACGCTCCGTTGAGTTTATCAAATATAAATCTGGGGCCCGATGCTGTTCAAGGCGGCCGCCCGGTTAATGTCGCACTGATTACGGCGAACGGTGTAAATGCGATTTCCGATTCGTCTTTGGGCGACAAGCTGACCCCTTGGACAACCTGCAACGGAACAAACTGCGCGACCGTGTCCGCCGCCAGTAATGATATGATTTCCAGCAAGTACTATAACAATAAAATAAACCGCGGTACGGATAACGGTTCTTTGTCCGATGACACGACGGCGGAAGACAGTGCATTGCTGTCTATGTTGGATTTGTCCGGATCCGGCACGGCGATTAACAGTACCTCCGCGACAAATGATGACAATATTTTGGCAAAGATTGTCGGCGGCAATTTATCCGGATACACCAATGCTGATTATGTAGGCTTTATGCCGAACGGCCAGATGACGATTTTCCGCACCGGCGGCGGCACAGGGTTCAAGGCCGTACCCGGCGGCGCCACGGCAGCCTTTGATTCCGGCACGGATACCATAGGCGGCGTCGCGGTTTCATACATCGGCGCGGACGGATTTTATTATGTTGATACAAACGCGGACGGCGCGGTTGATACCGCGTACCTGGTCGCTGGCGCGGTCGCGACCGTGGCGAAACAGCTGGGCGATATTGATTACTATAACTATAAAGCCCTGTACAACGCGGGAATTTTATGGGCGGCCGGCGACGGAGTTTCCGGCGGACGCTCTCGCCCTGATATAGTCGCGAATGCCTCGGTAGTTTCCGGATTGCATTTGCGAGATGCCAAGACCTTATCTTGGATCACAAGCAGCGCGAACAAGACTACTGATTTTTTCAGCTGGATAAACGAATATTATGATCGGGATACGACAGACGGAGCGGTCGCGGGCACCGACGCGTTTCCTGCGACGGATGCTTACAATTTCTTTATGGGATTGGGAACCAATTTTTCGCCGCTTGTAATTTTCAGCACCGGCGCGTTTGAAACAGATTCCGCCTGGTCGGGGCCGACCTTGGAGGCAGGCTTTGAAAACGCGGCGCCGCTGGTCTTTTCAAATGCAGAGCATTTATTCGCGTCCGTTGTTGCTGTTCATATAAACGGCACGGGTACGACCTGCACCGGATCAGGATGCAGTGTTTCCGGATATTCGCCCGGCGGAAAAATAGCTTTGTCGCAATGGGGAACGGATACGAACGGCGACAGTATCGCGGACACTTTTTATAAAGCGCGCAGCTGCGGCATTGCGGGCAGGGGGGCTGGCGGCATAGATCCCTGGTGTTTTGCGGCGGCGGGTATGACCGATGAAATGGCGGTCGCGTCTTTCGCCGGGGCGGCCGGGGCGGTAAAGGGCGCGTTCAGCTATATGGACAGCAAGCAGATTTTTGCATTGCTGGCATTGACCGCGGACGGCGCTTATTTGGGCAGCAACGGCACGGGATTGCCCGGCAGCACCCCGATAGCTTGGACAGCCGGCGGTTTGGCGTCTTATTTGCAGAGTATGTATGAACTTCCGGCCGAGGCTCAGTTCCGTGTAGACGGCGGCGAAGATTATCTGACCGTGTTCAAAGAAGTATTCGG
>JAIRZE010000015.1 GCA_031267375.1 Rickettsiales bacterium
GAAAGAAAAGGCGCAGTTTTACCTGATTTTGTTCCGGCTTAGGATTATGCGCAACTGTCGTAAAAACTGTCGCCGCATCATTCACGGGCACATCAAAAGTTGGAATCCAGCCAAATGTCTTTTCCAACAGAGCGATTATCTTGTCCGCGTCTTCTATTTTTCCGCCAACCGTTATTATTGTGTTTTTTGACGAGATATGAGATTTCATAAACCCAATCATTTCATCCCGCGACATATTCGCGATAGTATCAAAAGTACCCAATGTGTTGTGGGCCATTCCGGATCCCGCAAAGATATTTTCCGCAGAAAAATAATACATACACCTGTCGGGATTGTCCAGGCTGCGGCGCAATTCGTCAGCTATGACGCGGCGCTCGTTATCCAGAACTTTTTCATCAAACAAAGAATTCTGGACCAGGTCTCCCAGCAAATCAATCAGCACATTTATATTTTCCGACAGAATTCTGCCGTACGCGCGCATATTGTTGTTTCCTGTGGATGCGTTATATGTTCCGCCAAAGTCTTCCAAATGCTCGTCAATAGCCAATGACGACGGAAACCGCGCGGTTCCTTTCATCAGTATATGCTCTATGAAGTGAGTAATTCCGTATTGGTCTGGATTTTCATCACGCGCGCCGACGCCGAAACTGACATCCACGCTGGTGGTGGCGATATCCATAGGATCCAGAATAACCACAATCCCATTGGACAGTGTATGAAGAGTTGGATTAAAGATCATTTATTATCCATTCATAGCGTTAAAAAAGTCCGCATTGGTTTTTGTGGTACGCAGTTTGTCCAGCAGGAATTCCATAGCTTCCAAAGTTCCCATAGGATTGATAATCCGACGCAGAACATACATCTTGGAAAGAATATCCTTGCCCACCAGCAGGTCTTCCTTGCGCGTGCCGCTGCGGTTTATGTCAACCGCCGGATAGACGCGCTTGTCTGACAATTTGCGATCCAAAATGATTTCGCTGTTGCCGGTGCCTTTGAATTCTTCAAAAATGACTTCGTCCATTTTGCTGCCGGTATCAACCAACGCGGTCGCGATTATGGTCAAGCTGCCGCCGCCCTCTATATTGCGGGCCGCGCCGAAAAATCTTTTCGGCCGCTGCAATGCGAACGCGTCCACGCCACCGGTCAAGACTTTTCCGCTGGACGGAATGACGGTGTTGTATGCGCGTCCCAAACGGGTTATGGAATCCAGCAGAATGACGACATCTTGGCCCATTTCCACCAAGCGCTTCGCCTTTTCAATAACCATTTCGGCGACTTGGATATGACGGGTCGCGGGTTCGTCAAAAGTAGAAGAAATTACTTCGCCGCGAACGCTGCGCTTCATATCGGTAACTTCTTCCGGGCGCTCGTCAATCAGCAGAACGATCAGTTTTACGGACGGATAGTTCGTGGCGATGCTGTTCGCGATATTTTGCAGCATCACGGTTTTTCCAGTGCGCGGCGGCGCGACAATCAAAGAGCGCTGACCCTTTCCAGTCGGCGCGATCAAATCAATGACGCGTGCGACCAGGCTGCGGCCTTTGTCTTTTTCATCTTCTACTTCCATTTTCAAACGCTCGTCCGGATACAGCGGGGTCAGGTCGTCAAAGGAAACGCGGTGGCGCAGCTCTTCGGGCGCGCTGCCGTTTACTTTTTCAATAGTTTCCAGGGCGAAATAGCGCTCTGATTCATTTTGCGGGGCGTCAATTTTTCCTTCTACATAATCGCCGGTTTTCAGACCGTATTTTTTTATAAGATTCGGAGATACATACAAGTCGTCCGGACCGGCCAGATAGTTTGATTCGGGCGCGCGCAGAAAGCCGAATCCGTCCTGCATTCTTTCCAGAACTCCGTCGCCGATCAGGGTTGTCTTTTTGTCCATAGCGTGAATTCGCAGAACGGCAAAGCGCAGCTGCTGAACATTCAGCTGGGACGGATTTTCAATACCCATATCTTCGGCCAGCTTCAAAAGCTGCTGCGGTGATTTAGTCTTTAATTCATTGATGTGCATAATGATGCCTTTTATGTGTTGATGTGTTGTGGGAATTGCGAACGCGGAACCGCGCTGCGTATATTTGAATTATAGATTGAATTGTCGCAAAAGTCAAGCTTCTAAAATAAAACTCAGAGCAAATTCCCCTCCAAAGGAGGGGAATTTAGACCGAGCTTTATACAACCACTCTAAAACCGCATTGTCTTTATATGCCGCCAGATGCGGCCAAATGGCCCTTCCGGACGCCCGAAATATTTATAAGCCGTCTTTCTATCATATTCAACTTTTTCAGGATGACAAAGTCTTTTCGGCATTGGAAATGTCGGAGTATTTAACAGCGGACTGTTCTCGGAAAAATGAACCCCTATTACGCCAATATTATTGATAAGATTTCTGGTCGGCATTACACATAATCCGTGATTTGCAATAATGCACAGCCCCCATTGATAATCCCAAGCATCCGACGGCGAATCTGAACACATATTATCAATAATATGGCGCCAGTATCTGTCTTTGGCCGCAAGTTTAAGCGTATTCCTATCATATTCGCGCAAATCATATTCAAAGTTCGGCAGCCATCTGTCAGCCCAAGACGCCCATCCGCCACAGGCGTGCATAGCGTGCATAAACATATAATCAGTCTCGCAATTTATAGGTTCTTTTTGAAATATCCGACCATTGATATGCCACACGCGCTTGTCGTCTTTGTATCGTTTCAGCATTTCTGCGCAGAAATTCCAGAAAGTCGGATCAGGAATTACATCATCTTCTATTATTATGCCATACGGCTCGTTTTGAAAGAACCAGGTTATGGCGCCGGCGATATGCTTGCCGCAGCCAATATTGTTATCTTGAAACCGTGTATGAACTTCGCATTCCCAATCTATATTATCCAGTAAATATCTGCGAACCGATTCAACAAGTTCCTGCTCGCCCGGGCGATTTTGCCTTGCCCCGTCGCCGGCGATATAAAGTTTTGCGGGCTTTATTTTTCTTATTTCTGCAAATGATTTTTCTGTGTAGTCGGGGCGATTGAAAACTATATAAAGGATAGGTGTGTCAAACATAAAAAACTCCGTTTTTTTAGGCGCGAGTGTAAAGAAAGTATCTTTTCAGCCATTATTCATAAACGGCTCGTCAGAGCCGTCATCCCGGCGAAGGCCGGGATCCACTGCGCCGCAGGCTTTAATTTTCGCGCCAGCGAAAACATTTGCGACAATACGCTTCGCGTTTAGGTCTGCGACGCAGTGGATCCCGACCTTCGTCGGGATGACGAACACTTCGTGTTCGTTTAGGCTTTATATTGTTCTAAAAAGATATATTCCTTATACCTTCGTAATTTTTTGTAAAATAAAACCACCGAAAAAGGTGGTTGGAGTTTTCTAACAATCTTTGGAATTGCGCGGTTTATTCAATATATTCACCACACTCCAACCCGTGGTTGGAGTTTTTTATGTCCCTGCGGACACCAAAGAAAGGGTTAGAAAGCCCAATACAACAATTCATTGTATCGGGGTGATTATATAAGGATAATCCCAAAAACACAAGGTTAAAATTCGGTATCTATCATTTGATTATTTGGGATATTAAACTCGCCCTTCCCAAAGGGAAGGGGTGGCATCGCGAAGCGATGACGGGGTAGGGGTCATAAAAACAAACAATGTATGATTCTTACCCCTACCCCGTCCGTTCCCGCCTTCGCGGGAATGACAAAACACGCCGTCCACCCCTTCCCTTGGGGAAGGGGAATTTAGACCGAGTTTTAATAAATATCAAATTGTTTAACAGAGTTAAATAATAAGACATAGCATACTTGTCCAATATATTGGACAAACAGTATTTGCCCTTATTGTCAGTCAGTTAACTTTTGTTATGTAATTATTGTCCAATATATTGGACAATGAATATGATGCAGGTAATTAGAAAAAAGCTCAGTGCAAATTCCCCTCCTATGGAGGGGTGACCCCGAAGGGGGCGGGGAGGGTGTTCTAATAAGAGAACCCTCCCCGGCGGCTCCGCCGCCACCCCGGAGTCGGGAGGGGAGCGTAGACCGAGCTTTATAAAACAATTTGTTTTACAAAAAATATGCTGATATAATGAGAATGCGCGGGCGAATTGCCGGCGCGGGGTGTGATGACCTCTGAATATGGTGTCCGCGGGGACATAAAACACCTCCAACCCAGGTTGGAGGGCCGGCGTTATATACAGAAAGCGCCGCACTATTCCATATTATAGTCATCAACCTCCAACCACTCTTTTTTTTGAGTGGCTTTTTGTCGCACAAAAAAAAGGGTTGAAGATGTCGCCGCTGCTTACATTTTTAATGATTCTGATTCCGCCGTTCTTTTACGGATTGACCAACATTCTTGATTACAGAATCACCCAGTTTCCGCAACTGCAAAAGACCAGCACTCTGCTGCTTTTGTGCAATATAACAAACGCTCTGTTCGTGCCTGTATTGTTTTTATTTTGGAAAATTCAAATGCCCAGCGCGGCGGATATGCCGTACCTGATAATAATCGGCGCGATAGAGGCGTTCTATTTATTCCTGTATTTCAAGGCGTACAAGTATCTGGACACCAGCGTAATTTCCGCGCTGTGGGCATTGTCGCGCGTGCTGACGCCTTTGTTCGCCTTTATATTCGTAGGCGAGATTTTATCGCCAATCCAATACGCGGCATTTTTTATAATCATCGCCGCAAGCATAGTCCTGGGGCTGGAACCCGGAAAGAAATTCAAAGTCAACCGCGGATTCTGGCTGCTGCTGATCGCGGGCATAGGAATAGTTTTTGAAAGCGCGATTTATAAAAGGGCTTCGTTCGGAATGGATTGGGCGAATTTGTTGTTTTGGACTTGCACGCTCAGCACGGTCTGGTCTCTTTTGATTTTAATGCCGCGTGAAAATCGCGCGGATATAAAGAAATCTTTTTCCGGCGTCAAAGAATTTGCCCCGTGGTTTATAGCTTGCGAGATATTTCAGTTTTTGGGACGCGGCGCGCATATATTCGTTTTGACAATTGTCCCGGTGGCACTGTTTGAAACAGGCTTGTCATTTCAGCCGCTGCTGGTCCTGGGCAGCTCTTGGCTGGTGTGCAAGTTTTGGAAGACTTGTCCGATTGGCGAAAGCCGGTCCAGTATGGCGCGGAAAATTGCTTGTTTTGCAGTGATGTTGCTCGCCGCATTTTTGTTGATTTAAGTACTCATTTCTGCTGATTTAATGAAAGAAAAAAGCTCGGTGCGAATTCCCCTTCGTTGGGATAAGTGTGGATTTTGTGCTCGGTGCGAATTCCCCTTTCCCCCGGAAATGGGTGGCGCGCGTAGCGCGACGGGGTATGGGTAATAAATACATAATGACCCATACCCCGCCCCCCCTGCGGGGGCACCCCTTTCCGGGGGAAAGGGGAATTTAGACCGAGTTTTGATAAATATAAAATTGTTTAACAGAGTGTAATAAGACATAGAATACTTGTCCAATATATTGGACAATGAGTATAATGCTGGCAATTAGAAAGAAGCTCGGTGGTAATTCCCCTCCTGTGGAGGGGTGCCCGCGGAGCGGGCGGGGAGGGTGTTCTAATAAGAGAACCCTCCCCGGCGCCTGCGGCGCCACCCCTCCAAGGAGGGGAATTTAGACCGAGTTTAATACCCAAGAATAAAATATTAGCCCCGTGAGCGAAGCGAACTCAACCGTTATTCACTATTCACTCTTTCACTATTCACTAAAAAAACGCCCCAACGGGGCGTTTTAATTCCATAATCCTGTAATTATGCAGCCTGTTGGACGCCGCGGGCGGTCAGCTCTCGCATTATGTCAAACGACTTGTTTTCTGCGTTTCTTGCGCCAACAGCCTTTACAACTTTCGCGCCTTTGCCGAATTCAGACGCGGACTTTCCAGGCCGGCCTTTCACAATCCGCGCCACATCGGATGCGTTGTACGGATTTTCCTTGGTCCCTTTTTCGGGTATAGTATTTTTCAGTTGGATATTCGCTCTCTTAAATCCCAAATTTGTATTTGCCATTGCGATACCTCTTTGTTTATTTTATACACTAAACTTTTTTATTTGTCAAGTGATTTATTGTTTTAGGGAACACATAGTCTTCCTTTACTCTTCCTCTATCAAATAGCCATTCTGTTCGGTCAGGTCAGTCGGCGTACCATAAGAATACTGTCCCGCCTGTTCGCCGTCGCGATAGTGCTCTACATCCACCGCCAGCGGCTGGGGGCGGCCCGGGGTTGTGTAATGTATTTCCTTTACAACCTGGACGCGGCGATTTTCCGCATTATTTACCCCG
>JAIRZE010000005.1 GCA_031267375.1 Rickettsiales bacterium
GGCTAGGTCCGCAACAGGGCTAAAGAAAATTATTGGCTCGCTATCGCTCGCGGTATAAAGCCCTATTGCGGCCTTCCGACACCCACGTCCTACGCTTGCGCTCGGCCGTGGGGCCCGTTGTCGCCGCAATGACAAAAAACGCTTTGCGTTTTTTGTAAAATCACACAAAATATGGTAAAGAGCAAAATAAAAAAGTGTTGAGTGTTGAGTTAATGAGTCGCGCTTCGCGCGACAAGTCTAATACAAGAGATGCTCGTTCCGCATCACCGCGCTTCGCGCTTGTGCGGAATGACAATTTGTAATGCCATCGCTGCGCGATGAGTCTTAAACCTGCGCGAGAATGACGATATAGCAGAATGACGGTGAAGTCAAGACTGAATTTGGGTTTGACATGGCGCAAAACTGATAATATAATTCAATCGGTTTAAAAACCAAAACAAAAGGAAAAAACAATGAAAAAATTATTACTGCTGGGTGCCGCTGTTGCACTGTTGACCGGATGCGTGGGTTTTGTCGAAGGCAAATCTGCCAAAGGCAAAACAGTTCATGACATGTATGTTCTGCATCCTGCTATTACAATTACCGGCTATACCTCCGGACTGTAATAAAAAATCGCCCTTTGGGCGATTTTTATTTTGCTCTTTTCCATAAAGCATAGGATTTAGAGCATTTGTAAGCCCTGGCACATTCTGGTGGGGCGACCTTGTCCACAAGGTCGCCTTTAAATTTAGGCGGGTTTGAGATAAACCCGCCCAACCAAATCACCAGCTTTATGGAAAAGAGCGTTTTATTTTATCACCGCTGATTTGATCAGCGTAATATCTTCTTTTATAACATCCAGTTTTAATTGCAGCTGGCCCAGGCCCGATTCAAGCGTTGTAACCCGCGTTTCCAGCGAATTTGTTCTGGCTTCTAATTTTTGAATATCCATCAATGACGAATCGTGCCGCGCGGCCCAGTAAATGGCGGTGCCGACGAATACAATCAAAAACCATGAATTGCGAAGCAGGTCAAGCAGCGCGCCCGCAGCTGCAGCGCCTGATTGTTTTATTTCTTTAACCATTTTTATTTCTCTTTATTTCTCTTTTATTTTTTGTCTTTAAGCAATGAACGATCACATTTTCTTTAAAAACAGTGTCAAAAAATATCCAGAATTTCATATGTTTCAGTATACTAGTATGATAGTATCGCATTATGCAAACATAATTAATATTGATATTAAAATGAAATAATTGTTTAAAGACATGTATTATTATACTCATTAGCTATTTTTTCCCCGATCTATCAATTGCTCTATCTGATGCACCAGCGCGCGCTGGCCTTCCAGCGCGCGAAGCGCAGCGTCCGATGCGTCCGGTCCCAAAAAGCGCTCAATGGTAATACCGCGCAAGTGCGTCAGCACGCGCGCGCCGTCAGTCCCATGGAATGTCTTTGCGTATGATTTTTCAATATCGTTCATGATATATCCTTTTTTTTATGTTGAATTTTTTGCCAATTTAGTTAATAGTTATCAGCGAATCCAAAGGGATTTGGGTTCGGGGCCTTAGAAAAGCCCATAATATAGGCGGTGCGAAAGCGCCGACATCTGGATTTGCGCGGTTGCGTTTCGCACCGTTATTTTCCCCGTGGCCTTTGGGCCGGGGGGACGCGGCTATGCAATAGGGCTTGCCCGAAAGCCGCGTGGTCATTCCTATATTATGATTTTTCTAACTCCCCGGCCGCCAATTCCTGGCGGTTTCTTTTTTTCCCGCGGAGAGAGAAAGCCAAAAAGGAATGACGATGAAGCAGTATCTTGATATCCTTCGCGAATGCCGCGACTATCCGGATTACGATTGGGAATTGAACAAACGCACGGGGCTTTGCACAATCGGCGTCATAGGCGCGAAATTCAAACACAATATGGCGGACGGCTTTCCGCTGCTGACCACCAAGCAGGTTTATTTCAAGGGCGTTGCCGCTGAATTGGAATTCTTTCTGCAAGGCATCACCGACAAGCAATGGCTGAAAGACAGAAATTGCAGAATCTGGAATGAATGGGCGCGCCCAAGCATTGTTAATGCAAAAGTCGCAGAACTTGCGAACCAATCCGGAAATAATAATTTCAACGAAACTGCGGCGCGGAACAGCATTGCCGATGCCGAGCGGGATCTGGGCCCCATATACGGATACCAGTGGCGTTATTTCAGTGCGGAATATCCGGGCTTTGATAGTCGCGACATAATTGGAATAGACCAGGTTTCCAATGTATTGAAACAGCTGAAAAAAGACCCGTCCGATCGCCGCATGATTGTCAGTGCATGGAATCCAAAGGATATTCCGGACATGGCCTTGCCGCCGTGCCACATTTTGCATCAGGTTCTGGTCAAGAACGGAACATTGTCTCTTTCTTGGTATCAGCGTTCTTGCGACATGTTTTTGGGCGTGCCGTTCAATATTGCATCATACGCCTTGTTATTAAAATTATACGCGAAAGAGGGCGGATTCAAAGAAGGATGGCTGGTTGGATTCTTAAACGATGCCCATATTTATGAAAACCACACTAATCAGGTGGACGAACAGTTATCGCGAGAGCCAAAACCGCTGCCCGACGTTGAAATTGAAAATTGGAACGGCATGATGAATTGGAAGGCATCGGATTGCGTGCTGAAAAATTATCTGTTTCATCCGGTAATAAAGGCAGAGGTTGCGAGATGAAAAACACCGTGCTTTTTCTTACCGGCCTTTCCGGCAGCGGCAAGGGATATTTTTATGACAATTATCTTGCCGGTGGGAATTTTTATAAACTGATCAGCGCCACGACGCGTCCCGCCCGCATTGGCGAGCAGGACGGCCGCGAATATTATTTTCGTGACGAAGCTTTCTTTGAAGCCAGCAAATTCGCAACATTGCTGTTTGTAAACGAGGCGTTCTGGAAATCGGGCGACCCCAAATGGCTTTACGGCGTTCCTGAAAACGAAGTGTTCGCGCATCCGGGTGAAAATCTTGTTTATGACGTGATTCAGCCCCGCTATGTCCGTCAGATGATTGACTGGTTTCGCGCGCAAAAAAGTAATTACAACTTTAAAGTCGCGTATTTTCTGCCGCCGGAGAATAATTTTGAAATCGCCGGCGCGCGCGCGAATATGCAGAACGATATGGACGTGCGCAAAAACAATACTTGCGACCCGATCGATTTTCTTCGCGCCGGCGTTCATCCAGACTGGTTTGTTAAATCCAGCGCGGCTGAAACGATTCTTAATCCAAAGATGATGCGCTGGATTAGACACCGTTAGCCAAGGTTTGACAATTTGATGCAATTTTAATGATTTAGATGCCAGGAAAATTCGCGAAGCCGTATAATATACGGCGAGCGGATTTGACGAAGCAGATGAATTATTAAAATTGCACAGGGCGAAGAAAAATTGCGGCGGTGTAAATTTCAATCTATGGCTGCGGATTTCCGCTTATTCGTATAATATACGAATTACGCAAAAATCCTTTGCCATAGCTCGAAATTTTCGCCCGTCAAATTGCCAAATATTTGCTAACAGTGTCTAAAAATCTGTCGCGCGATGGCCAATAATTAACTATCCAGCAATTGTTCCGGAATATGCATTGCGTTCGCAAGATATTCTATGGTTGCCGGTTTGTTGATTGCATCCGAAAATCCTGCGGCGCCCGCGGCAGACAGCCATGACAATATCTGTGTCACGCGTTCATCCGCGGCCAGCTGCGCAATCGGCGCCACATAACACAAACGCGCGTCGCTGTGCAGTGATATCTGATCAATAATCCCGCGGCGTGCAAGTATTGCCAATCCGCGTTCAACCAGCGGCCGGATAAGTTCGCCCAACAATCGCCCGTATGTCGCGCCCAGCACCCGCATCATGTCCGTATTCCGCGCGATGATTTCCGTCGCAGTCATTTCTTTGTCTGACAGGATGCTAAGCCGGTCAGCAAGTAACGCATGGCGAATCCGCGCGCGCAGGTCGGACAGCACCAATTGCGATACGTCAAAATCCGCGCCGCTGCGCAGCGGGGTAAGGCCGCTGGAACCAACAGCCTTTGGTATAATCGCACCGGGGGTCAGGTTGATGTTGGACAGATTGATAACGCCGTCGTCATCCGCCTGCCAGATTCCGCTGACGGCAATTGTTGCGTTCTTCAGGACCAGTTCCACGACCTTGTTCGCGGTCTTGATATCGGGCAGCGCGCGCATAACCGGGCTGCGTCCGTAAGCTTCGCCCGCAGTGGCAGACCAGCGAAAGACAAGATACGGGCATTGCTCAAAGCGTCCGGTTGCGACGATATTGTTTTCCAATTCCCCGCCGCAGTCGATCCATGCGGTAAATTCCCAGCCTTCTTTTTGTAGGGACGCCTCGCCGAGGCGTCCTAGGACAGGCTGGCAGCCTGTCCCTACCACGGATTGAACAAGGGTAAGTTGCAGATCCGGATTTTGCTTTATGCTTTCCGCCAAGTTTTTGGGCGGTGTCCATGACGGGTATTTTTCAAAAGCTTCGGTGGCGGAAATTGATGTTGTGTGAAATACCGCGGTCAAGTCCCCTGAACCGTTGCGCAGTACGGCAATATCTGTCATCGGGATTGCCGTAAAGTTAAACGCGGATTCCGTGCCGATGGGATTTTCGGAAAAGAACAGGCAAGCGGTTCCAAGAATCGCCAGATCCAGATAGCATTGATGAATAGTTGTATAAAAGTTTGAATCATTCAGATGCCGGCGCAGAGCATTTGTCGCGGCATCCGGGTCTGGCGAGAATTCGCTTTCCCGCGCCAAGGATATCCATAATGATTCCGGCGGGGTCAGCAGGCTGAACATATTCGCACTCAGCATATCGACGGCGTCGCCGGCGGTTGCATCGAACAGGCGCGCATTGTCGTCATCCGTTGCGGGGATGGTATATCGCGCGCATTCGGCCCATCTGCGCTGGAC
>JAIRZE010000033.1 GCA_031267375.1 Rickettsiales bacterium
CTAATTGCTCATTGCTAATTATTTTACCGCCGGCGCCCAAGTAAATGGGCCGCTTTGCGACAATCGCCATAGGGGTCATATCCGAGAATGAAGCGCCGCGCAAAATTCCGGACCATTCGCTGCGCGGCGGAGATTGATATGCGGCGCAACCCAAAAAGAAAAAGAACAAAAGGACAAAAGGGCAAAAGGGCAATGTCCATCTGCCCTTTTGTCCTTTTGTCCATATATTATTTTTTCTTGTCATTGTATAAAAAATGAAACCTCGTTGTCGCCGGATGAAAGGCAGTTCGGTTCTGACTCAAAATTATTCACGCGGATTTTATAAGCCCAATCAGTCTTCACGGTTGTAAAATACGCGCAGTCATTATACGAAAGACCAGTCAGATTCAGCGAAAATTCCGCGCCCAGATTTTCAGAGCGAACGGACCAGTCTTTTCCGATCGGCGGCTTTGCGTTTTTCAATGCGCCGGCCTTTATCAAATATTCCACAGATACATCGGAATAGTCGCCGCGCGCGCCCAGCAGAAGTTTTGTGTTTTTCACAATCTGTTCTATGTCGCTGTTCGCGATAGTGCGGATCTGGCGGTGGCGAATAGTATTGTAAGTCGCAACAGCGGCGGCGGTCATAACGCCTGCTATTGCCAGAACTCCGATTACTTCTATCAGACTGCGCCCGGATTGCTCGCTTTGCATTTTATCTCTCTCTTGGTTTATTTTATTTGACGGAAACAATTTCTGCACCGGCGAATAAATCAAGCGCGGCGGCGACAGCTGGATCGGATTTTGCTTCCTCGGCCTTTTTTTCGGCCTGCTCGCGCAGCTCTTGAATAAATTGCGCAGTCGGTTTAATTTCAGGTTCGGGCTCTACCCCCGCCCTTGCGGCGGGGGTCGCGACGAAGTCGCGGGGGGTGGGTTCATTTGTATTATTATTTAACCCACCCCCGACCGCTTCGCGACCTGCCCCCCCCGCAAGGGCGGGGGCATTTGCGCGTTGCGCAAATTTAGTTGTTTCTTGTTCCAGCAAAGCTGGAATGGGCGGCATATCCGCGATATGCATCAGGCGCACGACCAGCATATCAAAGCACTGCTTTTGATTGCCGGCTTTTTGCATTTCTTCCACGCTGGCCACCATAACCTGCCAGATGCGCGACAGAGTATTCAAAGTCGCGGTTTCATTTATTTTATTTATCTGAGCGCGCTGATCGGCCGTATATGGCGCGGTCTCTGAATCACCCAATCGCAAAGACGGATGCATACGCGTCGCCCAGTGCGTCCATTCCATCATATCGGAAAGCAGCATAGCCAAATCCGCGCCGCTGCCGTACATATCGTCAACTTTGGTCAGCGCGGCCGCCGTGTCGCCGGATAGTAAAATCCGCATAAAGTCCACAACCGCGCCGCGATCCGCGCGCTTTAACATTTCCAAAACCGCAACCTCGCTTACTTTGCCGCCTGTCTGGGCGATTGCCTGGTCCAACAATGAAACCCCGTCGCGGGCGGATCCGTCGGCAGCGCGCGCGATTAATTCGTTCGCGCCATCTGATAACTCAATACCCTCTTGCGCGGCCATCCAAGCGAAGTGTTTCTTTAATGTTTCAACCGGAATGCGAACCAGGTCAAACCGCTGGCAGCGGGATAAAATGGTCACGGGAACTTTCCGAATTTCTGTGGTAGCCAGGATAAAAACGATATGCTCTGGCGGCTCTTCCAAAGTCTTTAACAACGCATTGAAAGCGCTGGTGGAAAGCATATGAACTTCGTCAATTATATAGACTTTATAGCGGCCGTTTGTGGGGCGGTATTGGGCGGAATCCAGAATATCGCGCATATTGTCAACGCCGGTGTGGGACGCGGCGTCAATTTCCAGAACATCAATATGCTGACCCGCGGCGATCGCGCGGCAGTTTTCGCACTTTCCGCAAGGGGTTGCGGTCGCCTTGTCAGACGAAGTACAGTTCAAAGCCTTGGCCAGGATTCTGGCAGTAGATGTCTTTCCGGTTCCGCGAATGCCGGTAAAGATATAGGCGTGCGCGATGCGGTCGGTGTTTATTGCGGTGGTGAGTGTTTTGACAAGAACATCTTGTCCGATAAGGGACGCGAAATCCTGGCTGCGGTATTTTCGTGCAAGAACGGTATAGCTTTCTGACATATTGATTCCTTCTTTGGGTTATAGAATAGCAAAAATAATCGTTTGTGCAACATTAAGTTTTATGATAAAATAACACGCAAGAGGGTTTATATATGAGAAAATTTTCGCTGAAATTAATCGGTCTTTTTGCCGGGGTTCTGGCCCTGCCCGTTGCCGCGTATTCCGCAACCGGGGGGAATCTGACCGCGCGCCCGTCCGTTATGGCCGCCGCCGCAGTGCGCCAGCCGACTATGGCCGCGCACCTGCTGGGTATGGTAAGTGTCAGCGGCGGAACAACGACTACGACGACAGCGGACACCTATACCTGCGATCATCCGGCGCCGACACAGCTGACCGCGGCGCGTTGCATCACGCGCTATGAGTCCTGCCTGCGCGGCGAAAATGTCTGCGGCGAACATTTTGAGCAATGCTATGACAAAAAGCGCTTTAACCAGAATAAAATTATGTGCCAGGATGTCTTGGCAACCTGCCCGGCGGACGCTATCAAGGGCATTTACGGCATAACCGTCAGCCAGTCCGACGATTCCGCGGCCGCGAACAGGGCGCTGTGCGACGGCGAATGGAAAGTTGTAAAGCGCACATTCAGCCCGGCTTTGCCAGACCTGGATTACGCGGGCGGATCGCGCATTGACGAATGGGTGCGCGGCGGATCGTCTTGGGCGGCCGGCAACGCGGTTTCAACTTGCAAGGCGATTGCTGATTCCTGCATAACCAAAGCCTGCAAGGATTCCCCGCAAAAGTGCTTTATCAACAGATTGCTGACAACGGACGAATCCGCGGAGTTGCAGAATATCGCTAATTCTATAAAGCTGGACGAAACACCTGTGGATAACGGCGCGGCTACGGATGCAAACGGCTCTTCCACGACATTGTTCGGCGGCGCGACGACTACGCGCGTGGACGCCACTATGTTTGATACCTATATCGGCAATATGACCTGGTCGGAAATAGAGGTCAAGAATTATATCAAGGGCCAGTGCCGCGAAACAGTCGGCGGAAACAAATGGTGCTATATCGCGTCCATTGCGCCAACCGGAATGCCGTCGGAACAAGATCTAAACGATCCGTTTAACCAGGACGAAGTCTATCAGGACTTTATGATAGACGGTGTTGGCGCGCGGTTCAAGGCTATGCAGGCGAAAATCAAAGAATGGTTCGCAGCCCAGGTCCTGACCTCGCTTTATTCCTGCAAAACGGAAATGATTAATTGCGCGGTGAACGCGTGCGGCCAGGGAAATCCTGTGAAATGCTATGGCAAGGCGAAAGATGCGAACGGCACGACCGATATTAAAACCGCGGGCCTGGGAATAGATAGCTCCTGCCCCAGCATTATAAATAATACCCAAGCGTGCAAAGACATCTTTGTTGAAAAAGATACATCGGGCAGTGCTTGGGCCGCGGTCTGGACAAATGACAAAACGAAAGCGATTGCGGATTTGAATATCCAGCTGTCCAAGATGTATAATGACCAGTCTATCGCGAAAATGCGGATGCAGTGCACCAACTCGGCAGAGGCCTGCGTGCGCGACAGATGCGGAAACGATTTCTCGCAGTGCTTTGTCAATGGCGCGGAAAGCACGCTCAATTCCATTGCAAACGGCACTTTTGGCAAAGACGGCACGATCAGCGGCCTGCAAGCCGGAGGCTTTTCCAAGGATATGGCAAGGGGGCTGTGCATATTGTCCGTAAAGAAAATAGCGGCCTGCCAGAATTACTTTGATTACCAGTACGCGAAATCCGAAGGCAATAATTTTAACTCCACTGATTCCTGGGGAACAGGATTCAGCGCGAACAATGCCTGGAACGGAATGCAGAATCTGGATACGACAAAGGGCGTCGCAACTTGCACCGCGTCCAAGACTTATTACAAGACACCTGATGTCGGCGAAGACGACAAAGTAAAGCGCGACGCATCCGGCGCGATAATATACGGCGGTTCTGAATTGGAAAGCGAAGATGAAGTCTGCGTCGGCCAGGAACAGAATATATTTAACGAGCTGATAGCGGCGGTATCCAGCGAGGCTCAGCAGTCCATTATCCAAGCGCGAAACGCGGCGAAAGAATCCTGCCGCGCAAAGAATGGCAATGCGAATTCTCTGATGCCGGCGTATCTGTGGGCAAAAGTGCCGGATGAAATACCGGAAAACTATGCGGTAATGGGACTGGGGGAAAATCGCGCAAAGGACGATACTGCGGATTTGTGGGGCTCTTTCTGCCAGGTTCGCGTGACGGTGTCGGGCGATTCTATGATTCAAAAGCTGTTTACCGACGGGTACAAGGACAAGAATGGGGCATTAAAAAAATGCAACAGCGACGCCTATTTCTCGCTTGGGGACACGGCGACTTGCGGTTCAAATATAACCCAGGATTGCTTGAACGCGATAGAGAATGAGATAAAGAACAGCACGACCTTGTCCGCGTCTGAAAAAAACTGGGCTGAAAAGAACAAGAACACGGTGGGCTTCCTGTCGGTTTTGGGTGGCGGAGCATTGGGCGGCGTTGGCGGAAATTTGCTGGGGGATAAAATCGGCGACTTGTTCAGCTCTTCCAAAAAGGTGAGTGAATCAGAAGCTGCGGCAATAGCGAATGCCTGCAACGGCGCGGTTGGGATAACCCCGGACTATGCGGATACAACTGGCGGCGCGAACGCAACCAGCTATACCGCGATAACGGGAACCGTTACCACGGCGCGGGAAGAATATGACACCGCTGTCGCGGCCGCAACTATTGCAAATAACGAAGCAGCATCTGCGAAAACCGATTACGATACTGCGGTCGCAACAAAGATTGGTTTAGGCGCCGGTCAGTTGCCAGATGATAAATATCGTGAAAATGTAAACGCTAAAAATAATATCTATACGGATAAAGCAAACGCGGCGGCGATTGCCAATAACAATGTCAACCTGGCAAAAAGCAAATTAGATGCAGCGAATTCCTCGGCTGGCACACAGCTGCAAGATTTGTTCAAATCTACGCCGACACAGGTTGCGAGCGGCCAGGCAAACTATCGTTGCACGGCAGGCACAGCCACGACTGCGCCGGTATGCACCCGTGTTGCCAGCAATGCAATCGGGACCGGGACTTATACCTATACCCAGGCGGACGAGCTGCTTAAAAATTGGAAAACCACATATTGCGGCAACAATATGAAAACGGCGACCAATAATAACAAGGCAAAGATGTGGTCAACGGTCGCAGGAACTGTTATCGGCGGAATTGCTACTCCGCTGATGGTGACCAGCAGCATCCAGAACGGCTTGAACGCGAAAGAAGAAGCCAAGAAAGATGCGGCGGTTGCGGAATGGTTCAGCAATGTGGGTGATAAGATCCATTGCTATATCGGAACGAAGCGGGTTGGCTCTTACGGCGATCCAATCGCAATAAAGTAAGCTCTGTATAAAAGTAAGTTCTGTATAGTATATTTCATTTAATACTTAAACTCGGTATAAACACCTGCCCCCGCTTGCGGGGGCGGGATAGAGTTGGCTTACGAGCGCAGCGAGTTAGCAACTCTTGGGTGGGGGCAAACCCTGGAAATACTAAAAATGCCAACCGTTCATCCCAATCATATTATCCGCGCAAAAGAACTCCGTGCAGAGGCTTCCAAAGCAGAGCGTTTATTCTGGTGGAAAATCAAAGATAATAAATTGGGATTTCAATTTCGCCGCCAGTATTCAATCCCTCCGTATTTTGCCGACTTTGTATGTTTAGAAAAGATGCTGATTGTTGAATTGGACGGCCAGCAACACTTGAAAGATAAAGACTTGGGGTACGACAGCCGCCGAACTGATTTTCTGAAATCCGCGGGCTGGACATTGATAAGAATTCCGAATTATGCGATTTATAAACACTTGAATAATATTACTGAAATTCTGGCAATGTATTTGCGAGATGAAATTACGAAAGATGTGTTTGTGGAAAAGTACGGGCAAATTTCAGGGTAAGCCCCCACCCAAGATTGCCTTCGGCAACAAGTTGCCGGGCAATCTATCCCGCCCCCGCAAGCGGGGGCAGGTGCTTATACCGAGTTTAACGGCAAATTAATAACAAATTTTTCCCTTACTTCAAATTTTCCATAAAATCGGGAAAGCCGGAATCTTCGTCTTCGTCATTGAAGTCGCGCGTTTCTTCTTCCGTCGCTTTTTTATCCTTTGGATCGCGGACGCCGTCTATCTTGCCCTGCTCTTCGCTGACTATGCGGCCGTAATGCTCTGCCATTTGAAGCATACGCTCGCGCTCTATCTCGTCATTAACGGTGCGCGCCTGGTCCATATATTGTTTGCGCTTTTGGCGCCAGCGATGACAGCGCTGAATCATCAGCCCGACAGACATTTGATTTTTTTTGTATTGCATAATTTTTTCTTTGATAAATGGAAACTTTTGGATATAGCAGGAATATTCTCTAAATCCGTTCAACGAAAAAGAGTTTATAACATAAAAAAACAAATTGCAAATAAAAAATAGTGGTCAGTTGTCAGGGGTTAGGGGTTAGTGGTATGTCGCTTATGAAAATTAATTTTATTTAATTGAGAAAATAATTATAGCGCAATCATACTGCTGACCACTAACCCCTGACAACTGACCACTAATTACTATTGACTGACCCCCGACAAACCTGCTATGCTTGATTCCGTAGGAGGGTGATTATTCGTGAAACAGCAGCAGGCCGGAAGCTTTTTGTTGCAAGCCTTGCTGGCGCTTTCTTTAATAATCGCCTTTATGCCTTTTTTTGCAAGCCGTTTGGCCCGCCGCGATATAGACGCCCAAATGCTGGCCACCACGCATCAACTGGAAACCGCCCAGACCGCTGCCAGAATCTTTGTCCGCGAAAACATCAGCAATTTTCCATACAATCCCGTAAAGTATTCCGGCGACGCGTTCAGCGATACTTTGGAGCCATACGGCCTGCCGCTGGGCTTTATTTCGCGCACAATAATGGGCCAGGATATTTCGCTGACCGTCATAAAAGACAAATTCAGCATAAATGCAGAGCTGATTATAACCGGCGGAAAAATATCAGGCTTGCGGCGCGCGGAACTGGCGCGGCGGCTGGGCTTTTACGCGTCCGAATCGGACGGGGCGATTATTCTGCGCGTGCCGCTGGACGAAGACTTTTCAGACATTGTAAAACGAAAGGAGCCCAGTCCCGACGAAAACAGCTTTATGTCAGACCTGGATCTTGGGGGATTCGGCTTGGAAAACGGCGGCGGATTATTCGGGCGGGTTTTGGAAACGGACATCTTTACGGCAAATACTCTGTCAGTTTTCGGATTAGAAGACGGGCGCAAAAATAAAAACAAGATAGATAATCTTACAGTTGCAAAGTCTGTGTTTCAAAGCGCCAGCGGGGAATCGGCGCTGGCCGTTGCAAAAGGCTCTCTGGCTGCGGACAGATTGGAAACGCGGACTATATCAAAGTTCGGGGATACGGGAAACTTGACCGTGAAAACCGCATCTGTATATGATTTTGCGATGACCGCCGGGCGCACGGGATTCAACGGGCCGGCGAAATGGAATGTGAATGGAAACCTGGAAACGGACAATATAACTTTCACGGTGGAAAGATTGGACATATCGTCTTTTATAAACGCTTCGCGCGGCCAGGATGTGTTTATAAATCCGGACTCGCTGGAATATAATACCCAGTCTGGAATTTCCGCGGGAATTTTGCGCGCGGCGAATATTACTTTGCGCGACCAGACCAGCGCGGCATTGGAAAGAGGAAACACGGGCGCGGTCATATTGGACATACGGCCCGCGGGCACATCTGTGCTGCCGGATGCTTTGATAGAGTCCGTGGATAATTCAATATTCAGAATCATATCAAAATACGATGATGATTCGGGAAAGGAAACGGACTGCAAAGGAATTATCGCCGGGCTGGACTTTTCATATAATCAGAAATCATTGTCCCAGAATATAATCTGCCAATATGTATTCTGGCAAAGATTGGAAAAGCGCATAGACTTGAAAAAATGTATGCTGGACGGCAAAAGCGGATGCAAGTAAAAGGCAGAAGGCAAAGGGTAGAGGGCAAAGAGCAACAATAAGAATAAAATGGTAAATTTTAATAAATTTTTTTACAGAAAAATTAAGCATCGGTCCAAATGCCTTTTGCCTTCTGCCTTTTGCCCTGAACAAAGC
The DNA here is from genome assembly GCA_031267375.1 of Rickettsiales bacterium. Classification (GTDB taxonomy): domain Bacteria; phylum Pseudomonadota; class Alphaproteobacteria; order Rs-D84; family Rs-D84; genus JAIRZE01. Next base: position 8,294 of record JAIRZE010000033.1, read on the forward strand.
GGAAGCGGGATTTTGGAAGTATTGCTTGCAATGGCCATCGTCGCCGCGATGACCCCGTTCGTGTATAACCGCATTTCGGAAACATCGTTAAAGATCCGCGATATTTCTTCGGCCAAGGCGATAATAGGCTCCAAGACTGCGGCGCTTTCATTTGTAAGGTTGAATCAGGACAAGTGGCCGGACTTTGCGCAAATAAAATTATCACCGGAAGAATTGCAACAGATTTCGCCCAGCGCATCAGCCGGATTTATTGATAAATATTCAAATGGCGGCGGCGCGGCGGCGGATGTGTATCTGGCCTTTGATTTGGGAAGTGAAATGCGCGCGGCATCTGTCGCCCGCGAAATCGGACAGGATGCGGCGGCGGCCGGCAGCGACGGCGCGGCATACGGCGGCGCCTGGGCGGTGGCCAGCGAAGACTTTCGGCCCGGCGATCTGGTATACAGAATCAGCCGCGTCAGCAACGCAGAAGATAAATCAAAATACTTGCACCGCACCGCAGGGGAAGAAGACGGATTGAATATAATGCAGCGCAATCTGCTGGGCGGCGGCTTTGACATTTACGGCATCGGAACAGCCGCCGGGGATTCTGTCAAAACGACAGAGGGGGCGGCGTACTTTGTAAATGCAAAACAAGCATCTGTCGGCACGGCTTAATTTGTTTCCGGGGCGAACCTGGGCGGGGGAACTGTAAAGTTCGGCGGTATGCGGGTGTCCGGCGATACGACGGGCTTTCGGACTATGGCGGCGGCGCGGTTGAACGATGCGGGATTTTCCGCAAAGGGCTCTGTCATTGCGGATCGCGCGAATATAACAGGGGCGATTCATATTGGAAAAAATATGGAATTAAAGGCCAGCGGCTTGCGAACCGTCAGCGGATTTTTGGGCTTGTCTGCGCATTCTTTGTATACCCCGTTTGTGGCGGCTGATGAAATGTCATTTATGAACGGATTCGGATTGACCGTATCGGGTGAGTTGTTAATGTCCACAACCAGTCCGTTAAAATTGGGCAGCTGGAATTTCCCCAGTACTACGCCGCCGAAATTTGCAAGCCTGACATTGGCCCGCGCAAGGATTCCAAAGGCGCCCGATGCGGCGGAATTTGACACACTGATTAAAGGCGGATGGAAAGCGGCTACGCCGCAGAGTAGAGAGTAGAGAGTAGAGAGTAGAGAGTAGAGAGTAGAGAGTAGAGAGTAAAGATAATGATTATATTAAAAAAGATCTTTAATAAAAAAACAAAGTCCGATTCAGGGCATCTCTACTCTCTACTCTCTACTCTATACTCTGCGCCTGCGCCGCAGGCGCGCGCGCAAAGCGGCGCTATGATGACAGAGCTTCTGCTGTCTATCGCGCTGGCGGCGGCAATGCTGCCCTTTATCCTGCGCAGCGAAAGAACCCAGGAACTGCGCACGAAAAATATAGCGGCGGCAGAGCAATTATCTAATGTCAAAAGCGCGTTGGAAAATTATATGGATGCGCACAAGAAAGAGCTGCTGACGCCGATCGGAAGAAACATAACGCGCGTGAAAATTTCAGACTTGGACGGATTCGGCGTATCTGCGGAGATTTTGGAAAATCATCCGGACGATTTTCAAATGCGAATTTTGAAAAGCCCGGACCGCGGCGGCAAGCCGACTTTGCAAGGCCTGGTGATAATGACCGGCGCGGATATTACCCCATTGCGCACGCGCGAGATTGCAACCCTGTCCGGAAACGCGGCGGGCTTTATAGACAATGGAAAAGCGTTCGGGGCTTTTGGAACCTGGCGCGCCGGGACGGGGGATTTCGGCGGCGGATTAAAAGACGGCGTATTGGAAACAACAACTGTAAAGCGCGGCGGGGCAGAATATTTATGGCGGCTGCCAAGCGAAAACGCTTCGGACGCCACGCTTGCGTCAAATATGAATATGGGCGGACACGATTTGATAGGGGCAAAGTTCTTGGACTCTTCGGCGTTTCGTATGGAAGAATATCTGAATGCAAATACAGTTGTCAGCGACAAATTGATTTTTCAAAACAGAACGACTTTGGAAAA
>JAIRZE010000036.1 GCA_031267375.1 Rickettsiales bacterium
ATAATGCTTTTTTATTACCCATACCCCGCCCCCTGCGGGGGCACCCCTTTCCGGGGGAAAGGGGATTTTAGACCGAGCTTTATTTCTCATTCTTCATTTTTCATTTATTAAAACTTTCTCAAACACCTGGCAATAGCGCGCCATAACATTGTCATAATCTTCCTGGGCCATATTCGTCGGTATCAATGACTTGCCGTACTTTGTCGGCGCCGTGTCCAGCATTGTCGCGATATAATTCACAGAATCGGAATACAGCGGCGCCGCATTCGGATCTTTGGACCGCGCGTACATTTGCAGATAAAACCACATAACGATATCTTCGGGCTGGCGGCCGTTCAAAGACGCGTCAATCGCGTGAATTTCCGGGACAATCGGCTGAACCAGCGCGCACAGCTGAGTCATTATTTTTGTCCGCAGCAAAGTCCCGACTATCCCGATATGCGGACGCTCTGCCGTAATTCGCGTATCATCTATTTCATAATTATCGCTGTTGTCAATCACGCGCAGCAAGTCAATCAGCCGCTGCTTTATAAAAACCATATTATGCATAACCGCATAGTGTTCGGGCAGCGCTTTCGGAATATCCAGACGAATCAGCAAGTCGTCGTCGTCAACAAAAATCATCCATTCGGATTTTATGCCGAACGCGGCGGCGTGCGCCAAGATGTTCAGCCGCGCCTGCAAGGGCCCTTGGTTGGAAAGACTGTTTATAATGTGAAGTTTTCCGCGATATCCGAATTTCCGAATCTGGCGGCGCGATACATTGCGGCCGGGATTATCGTTGTTTATGATCAGGCAAACAGGGGCGCCGGCGCGCAGCTTTGCGATCTTTGGCACGCTGATTCGCAGGAATTCCGTATTGAAAGTGGTCAGACCGATGATTATGAATTCTTTTTTCTTGAACATAGCGGGCAAATTATAAATCAAAAAGTCAAAGCATTGCAAGAGAAAGAAAAACGAAAATTTATGTAAAATACATCTACGCCACCCTATTCCGTAGTCTAGACTGCGGAATAGAAATTTCGCATTCCATTGCGGGTCATTTATTTCTTTACATATCCGTTGATTTATAATATAATTTGTCCAGAATCACAGGGATGTGGTTCAGGGTTTTCAAAAGCCCATACTTAGCGATGTGCGATAAAACACATTGAATCCGCATAAAAGATGACGCGGATGCGTCTTTTTTTTATGCACCCCCGATCAAAGGTCGGGGAGCTGTCGGTTATAAAACAGTCCCCGCTGCGCTTGCGCAGACGGACGAAGACCGGCGGAATCATTCTAAGTATGATTTTTGAACTCCCTGACCGCCATTTCCTTGGCGGTTTTTTTGTATAGAATAGGGATGGAATAGTGTTTAACAAAAATATCTTTCTTTGGGTTGCCGGAATTTCATCTATTCTTGGAATGAGCAAGACGCGCGCTCAAAATCCGACCGCCGCCGCTGATTCAATCTTCTTTGGCAAATCAACGCGAACAGAAACAGTTTATACCGGCCTTTCTATTAAATCTTTGTTTAATACAAACTTTACAAATCTTACAGACGCGCATTCTTTTCTTTCTTACGCAAAATCTTTGCATCCGCAAATAGAAATTGATTCGGTTTTCGTTGACACTGATTCAAAGCTGGCCGCGATTCCGGCGCACTATAACCCGACAACAAAAAAAGTTCGCGTTAAATATTTTCTTCCCTATGACGGCCGGTTTGTTTCAGAAACAGGACTGAGCAAGGAAGAATGGGACCAAGAAATAAAACTCAAAAACGATATGCTGTTTACGGTTCTACCACACGAATTGGGGCACTGGTATGATTACAACTCTTATTCCACGGCCGGGTTCACGCGCGCGGAACTGATAAAGCTGAACATTCATCGGGAATTGTCAAAAAGAGTTTTTCAATTGCTTTCGCGCAGAACGCGCCAGATGTCCATATTCAAAAACGAAGAAGCTGTTCAGCGCGTTATGAATATGCTTGTTGATGACAGAAATAACAAAATCGGCAAAAGGGATAAAATTACAAAGGAAGCCGTGCTTGCACAATTTGTCAATTCAATATTAACCGGAGCGAACGATTCAAAACTTTTCAGGAATATTCAGGATGAAGAAATCGGCAGATACGGGTATTGGCTTTACGATGAATTTATGGCCGGGCGCGCCGGCGAAAACATAAGCCAGATGGAAATTGATTTAATGTTGGAAACGGCGATGGATTTTATGAGTGTTCAAATTTTCCAATACTATAACGAGATGCCAAAGCTGCTTCTGTATGATTTTACTGTTTCGTATCAGGATATGGTCGCGATAAAAAAGACAGGAAAAACAAAAACCGGCCTGCCACCGACCTTGTTCAATAATGCAGTAAATATGGCATATACCGCTGATGGAATAAATTTTCTGAACGGGGCATCTGAACAAACAATGGCGAAAGTTCAGAAATTTATAAATGATTGCACAAAAAAAATATGCAAAGAAAAGAAAGTCGCGGAACTAATGAATATGTGGTCCGCGCTTGATGACGCAATGATTGATTTTTCTATAACCCCAATGTTTGAGATATGCCGATGAAAATAAAAACCTTATTTTATGCAATTTCCCTATTAATTTTAGCGCATCCGGCGTATGCGTCTATTTATGATTATGATATGTATCCGCAGAATGGTTATGTTGATAATGTTGATTGGCCAGGATATGATTATTATTTTATAAAACTAAGCAATAACTGCGTTGCTGTGTATTCGTCTTCGCTTGGTTCCCAGCAGGGCTGTTTAGAATGCGGCGGCAGCTGCGGCGGTCTGTGCGGCACATCCGACTATTTTGATTTTCCTTCCAGAACTCGTTTGCGCGATTCTAATTATAATCATATGTATTGCTCGGACAAATCACAATACGATAGCAATGCGGGCGCATGGTGCGAAGTCGGTGCTTATATGTCTGATGAAGATTATGTTATAAAGGATAGTTCCAATAATACATTTCGCCGAGTAACAATTAGAGTTTATGAAAATTGCCAGCCAGTTTATACAAATTTAGATAGTTATGACTATTGTTCCGTCGGCAGATATTTATCCGGAGGGGTCTGTTTGGTATGCGTGAATGGCGCGGCAAGCGGCGTTGTATCTTATCATAGGCTGGACGAAGCATCCGCCTGCAAGCCGGCCGGATGCGCCGCGAATCATTACGGAAATGGAACAACCTGCACGGCTTGCCCGTGTATGACGGATACAGGCGGAATATCGCGGTGCGGAACAAGTTCTGCCGGAACAATATTGCTTGACGGCTGTGTGTTGCCGACAGGATACACTTTTCCGGAAACTACCGGTAATTTTCAATTTACAAATCCGTGTCCTGCCAGCTGAGTTGCAAATACTTTTAACGGAACACAAGCATAGCAATTTTATTTTGTCCGAGGCGCTATTGTAAAGAATGTATATATCTTTCTGTTTCGTATTCTAGACTACGGAATAGAAAAAAACTTGAAACTTAGCACTTACAGCAACTTTATGACACTGCACCAGTGCACTAGTGCAACGATACCACCCTCTTCCAGTACTTCAAATTCCAACCTACACTAACCACTTTCACTAACCATTTTTTTTTGATATAATAAAAGGTATGAGGCCGACATTCCTTTTTTCCATAGTATTTATTGCCGCCATTATTATGGCCGCTTCTTTCGGCCTGCATATTCAATCGCTGGATCCTCTTTACAATCTGCCGCCGGATGTCGCGGCAAACGCTCTTTATGTATGTCCTGCCGCGAATCCCGCTTTTGACAATGTGTCAAAGGGGCTGCTGCCGTTTCTGAATCAAATAAATATGGTTTTCTTTTTCGCATTGATACTGCTGGTGTTCGCCTGGTGCTGGGCATTGTATCAGAACTTGTTAAAAGACGAATTCAAAGCCGACAAATTCAAGCAGCCCTGGTGGTGGACCAAGGCCATATTCTGGGTCTTTGCAATCGTTTTGATTTTGGTATGGACGCCCAACAATTACCGCAATGTTCACATAGTCGGCGCCGAAGGGAATTGGATATTATGCGATGACAATACGCCGGGCGCATTACCAGTAAAAGCCTCGTCAGTCAAGCGCTAATTGACGCGCGGAATTTGCCCTTGACACAAACGGCGGAATTCTCTACGATTCGTACAAGCAGAATAAAAAACACTGCGGGAAACCTAACATCACAAAAGGAGAACCTTATGAACAAACAAGAATTGGTAGAAGCAATTGCAAACGAAATTGACAGCACGAAAGCTGTCGCAGCGGCCGCATTGGACGCGTTCATCAACACCGTTACAAAAGTTTTGAAGAAAAAAGGCGAAGTTCGCTTGGTCGGTTTTGGAACATTCCACACCGCGAAGCGCAAAGCGACAACCGGACGCAACCCGCAGACTGGCGCGGCAATCAAGATTGCGGCATCCATTCAGCCAAAGTTCAAGGCCGGCAAATCTTTGAAAGAAGCTTTGAATTAAAAAACGCGCCGAAAGGCGCGTTTTTTAATGAGCAATTAGGAATTAGCAATTAG
>JAIRZE010000083.1 GCA_031267375.1 Rickettsiales bacterium
ATCGGAGTGTAGCTCAGCCTGGTAGAGTGCTGCGTTCGGGACGCAGAGGTCGTGGGTTCGAACCCCGCCACTCCGACCACCCTTCGCCCTGCGGGCTTCGGGTGGCACCAAAAGCTTTATACATAATTTGGGACCTTGGGGAGAGATAAACGCAAAGGATTGTTTTATGTCTAGTTCCAACTATCAAGATTTGGGTGTTTCATCAAAAAAAGAAGCCGTGCATAATGCTGTTAAAAACAACAGCAAAGGGCTTTATCCTTATTCCTTTTGCAAAATAGAGCCTTGTGCTTCAAATGCCCCTAAAATAATTTCCGCCATTCAAAAGATTTTCAATTTGGATATGGTTGACACCATTCACGCGGACGGCGCCGGAACAAAAACTGCGCTGGCTTATATTTACTGGAAAGAAACCGGCGATATGTCCGTGTGGCGCAATGTCGTTCAAGATTCCATTGTTATGAATCTGGATGATGTCGCCTGCATAGGCGCAATGTCGGGAAATATGCGCCTGGCTTCCAACATAGACAGAAATACTTTCAACATTCCGGCAGAGGTTATTGCAGAGCTGATAAACGGCGAAAACTTATTCCTGGCCAAAATGCGCGAATATGGAATTACCAATATCACCGGACAAAGCGGAGAAACCGCGGATGTGCCTGATTTGACCGGAACGGTTGTGGTAAACAATACTCTGTACGCCAAAATGCGCCGCAAAGATGTCATAGACAATGGCCGCATAGATGCAGGCGATTATATTATAGGTCTTGCATCCGACGGAATTGCCGCGTACGAAAATGAATATAACGGCGGAATGGGCAGCAACGGGCTTACATTGGGCCGGCACGGAGTGTTTTCAAAAGAATATGCCGAAAAATATCCGGAAAGCTATGATCATCATCATTTAGAAGCTGGAACAAAAGCTTATCGCGGCACTAAAAAGCTTGACGATTTGATTGATGTGAAACCGGGCTTGAAAATTCCGGCTGGAAAACTGGTGTTGTCCCCGACAAGAACATACGCGCCGATTATAAAGGCTATGGGAAAAGCCGGCATAGGCGCGGGCAAGATTAACGGTATGGTTCATTGCAGCGGCGGCGGGCAGACCAAAGTATTGAACTATCTGTCAAAGCCACTGCTGATTGACAAGACCGATATGTTCAGAGTCCCGGCGTTATTCAATATGATACAGGCCGAATCAGATACGGATTGGAAAGAAATGTATCAAGATTTCAATATGGGGCATCGTATGGAAATTTATGTTCCCGGCTGCAAGACCGCAGCTGATATAATAAAGATATCCGAAGCATTTGGTGTTCCCGCGCACATTGTCGGCAGGGTTGCCAAAGGAATTTCCGGCAATTCAATGGTGCGGATTAATTCCCAGCACGGAGTTTTCTCGTACAGCAGGTAGAAGATTAGATTTAATTATGAGCAAGTGTAAGGAATGCATAAAAATAAAACCAAAACGAACACGAAGTGTTCGTCATCCCAGCGAAGGCTGGGATCCACTGCGCCGCAGGCCTTAATTTTCGCGCCAGCGAAAACATCTGCGACATACTGCTTCGCAGGTTAAGGCCTGCGGCGCAGTGGATACCGGCCTGCGCCGGTATGACGCCCCTGACGGGGCGTTTAGGAAATCTGTTCAAAAAGGTACATTCCTTGTGCTTGCGCATATTTAATTACCAATTAAAATCCCGCGTACTTGCGGGATTTTTTTCTTTTCCATACACTATTTCATATTCGGATATTTTCCAGCGTCCAGATTCGCTATCACCTCGTGATGCTTTATCTTTTGTGCGCTGGTCATCGGCAGCTCTTCCGTCGTCATCGCAAAGTGCGTAACCCACTTGTACGGCGCAATCTTCAAATTAGACGCCGCTATCAGCAATGACAATTCCGTCATAGTCGTTTCGGGCTTTACTTGGAATACTCCGAACGCAACCGTTTTTCCTTGGATCACCCGTTCAAACACCGCCGCCATTAAAACCGCGTCGTTTTGCAGATATAAATCTTCCAATTCATCCGGATAGACATTTTTTCCGGAATCCAGAACAATTATCTGCTTTTTCCGCGCCTTTACCGTCAGGCGGCCGCGCTTGTCAAAGACCCCGACATCGCCCGTTTTGAACCAGCCGTCTTTATCAAACGCATCCTTGTTCGCCTCTTCATTTTCTATATAGCCTGGCATAACCAACAGCCCGCGGACATAAATATCCCCGACGCCGTCTTTATCGGCGTTTCTGATTTGGACTTCGTTTCCTGGCAGCGGCCCAGCATAATGCATAGTTCCGTCGTTCAATCTGAATTGAAAATTAAAGTTGCTGGGGCCCGTCGTTTCCGTCAATCCATAGCAATCGCCGACCGAGAATCCCAGGCGCTCGTAAAACTTCCGGGTGCTGGGTTTCAATGTCGCGCCCGCAGACACAAGGACTTTCACTTTCCCGCCGAATGTGTCAAACACCGGCTTTGTGATTTTCCGCACCAGGCCGCCCAATCCTATCGCCCGCCAGAATCCCCTTGTCGCGACGACGAATCGCAAGATCCAATACGCGCGTTTTTCTTTGTACCCGTCTGTTATCTTTTTTTGAAATACCTCCCACACGCGCGGGACGGCCGGGACTACTTCTGGATGAAATTTTTTGAAGTCTTCCAAAAACAGCTTTGGGTTTAAGGTCTGCTGCAACAGCAGAGAGCAATTCAAGGTTAAGGGCGCTATCATATTTATTACGAATCCGTACACGTGATTCAGCGGCAGAAATCCGTAAAACATATATCCGGGTTTGATAACTGGCGAATAAAGCTCTGCCCCCTGGGCCAAGGCCACGACATTCTTGTGCGAAAGCCCGACTATCTTGGACTTTCCAGTGCTGCCGCTGGTAAAGGACAGGGACGCGATTTCGTCCAGCTCTATATTTTCCGGAACAAATTCCGATTCGTCCGTATCGTCAATATTCTGAATATCCAGCAACGGCAAATCAGAATCCGAATCATTCCAGAATTTTTTCTGGGCGATGATCAGCTTTGCCTTTGTCTTTGCCAGCATATTTTTTATTTCGCCTTTTGCCAATTGCGCGTCCAGCATCAACGACTTTGCGCCCAGGGACACTACCGCGAAATAAGACGCGATGAATTCCGGAATATTTTCCGAAAGCAAGCCCACGACATCGCCGCGCTTTATGTCAAACCGTTTTTTCAGCAGCACCGCGCGCCGCTGCACCATTCTTAACAAGTCCGCGTATGATTTATTTTCCCGCACAAAAAATACCCGTTGGGAATTGGCCTTTACAGAATCCGCCAAAAAATCATAAGCGTTTTTCCATTTCAGTTGCATTTGATTTCCTTTTCTTGGTTTTATGAAAATTGTCCTATAAATGACCGGGACAAGATAGTGTTTCGGAAAAGATTGATTGATTTGCGGCAGGCTATTTGAAGCAAGAACAAGGATTTTGGCGAAAATCGTATGTCATACGATTAAGACAAAATCCGCAGTTATTGATTCAAATAGACGCCGCCCGAAGGGTGCGGGTTAAATTGACGGCTAGTTGCGTTTTTCCGCTTATCCGTATTATATACGGATTGCGCGAAAAAACTTGCTATCCGCCAATTTTCCCTCGCACAAATCAATCAATCTTTTCCGAAACACTATCTATAAGGGTATGTTTTTATAAAAGCATTTGCAAACTAAAAATAAATGGTCAATAATCGCGGAATGAAAAAAAAGAAAAACGAAAAAAGAAAAATGAAAAATGCCGCGCGTAAAAATGCGGCCCGTCCGTCTGCAAAAATTATTTTGGCGACCGGTGTTTTATTATTGTTTATTTTTCTTTTCTTGTTCTTCGTTTTTGGTGTTCGCTCTACAATTTCAGAGCCCGCTTACTTTGAAGTATCCGGCGGCGCGCCGGTCGGCGCGGTTGCCGCGGAATTAAATAACAAAAGCTTTATCTCAAACAGCGCTGTATTCAAAATATCTGTTTATGCTTTTGGCGGGCGGGTGCAGCGCGGCGGGTATGACTTGCCCCGTCGCGCCAGTACTTGGCGAATCGCAAGAATGCTGGCCCGCGGCGAAATCGCCAGCACCACTGTTGTCATTCCCGAAGGGCTGACCGTAAAGCAAATAGTTCAGGTCTTGGATGCAAATGTTTTTTTAAGGGGAAGCGCGTGCGAAGGCAAAGGGCAAAAGGCAAAAGGCAGGGATATTAATAATGAAGAAATATCTAATAATGGGAAAGGCTTGCCTTCTGCCTTTTGCCTTTTGCCTTCGGATGGTTCTTTATTTCCTGATACTTATATTGTAGCAAAGGGAACGAATCGCGCTGCGGTTTTGGAATTGATGCGCGCCAAGATGGAAAAGGTAAAGCGCGGCTGGGAGGCTTCTAAACGCCCGGCGCCAGCGCCCCTGAAAAACTGGAACGAAATAATAACCCTGGCATCCATTGTTCAAAAGGAAACACCGAAAGTTTCAGAAATGCCGGTCGTGGCATCCGTTTACTTGAACCGCTTGCGCAAAAAGATGAAATTGCAGGCCGATCCGACGGTTGTTTATGCTATGACCGATAGATTGGGTGATATGCAGGGCTTGCCGCTGCTGACCGGGCATTTGAAAACTGACAGCCCGTATAATACTTATGTGCGCTATGGCTTGCCGCCGGCACCGATCGCGAATGTAGGCAGCGATGCGATTGCGGCGGTACTGAATCCGGCGGATACAAATTATTTGTTTTTTGTAGCGGACGGGCAGGGCGGCCACCGATTCGCCAAGGACTATGCCGAGCATCAAAAGAACCACGCCAATTGGAGAGAGATTAAGAAAAAGAAAGTTAGTAATGCTAATTGAAAAAGCGAATCGCAACGGCGCGCATTCTAACACGGTTTAGGAATTTTTGCAAAAATCTTTTTCCTTGAATTATGTTTGTGCAAGTTCTAAAATTTTCCTAACTGAATAATTTCAGTTCACAGCCCCGGGATAAATATTCCGGCAGGCCACATAAAAAACAAAGGAAGAAAATATGAAAAAATTAATCCTTGTATCTTTGCTGACCGTTTTCGCGGCAACCGCGGCGAACGCAGGCAACATTATCAATAATAACCCGTTGTATCGTCCGGACCAGGGACGCTTTTACAGCATCACCGGTTTGGAAACTCATTCCAAAGCCGATTTGAAATCTTGGGCTTTGAATGAAGAATTCGGATATGGAATCACAAAAGATTTGGCTGTTATTTTGGGAACATCCGCTTCCACCTTTGAACATAATATCAAAGACAAGCAGGGATATTCTTGGGATGACTTTTCAATCGGCCTGAACTATCGTGTTTTGAATCACAGCGAATGGAAAGCTGATGTGTTTGGAACTTTGAAGTTCGGCGATGTCTGGGGCGATCATCGTCCTTTCTTGGACAAAGATGACACGACATATCTTTGGACGGTCGGAGTTCGCGGCGGATATGCGACTGATCAATTCACTGTCGCGGGTCATATCGCGTATGACTATTCCAATTCCGAAGCATTCAACTGGGGCGACAAATATTTGTTGAATCATAAAGTTCGCTTGGGCCTGGACGGACAGTATGTCTTGACCGACAACTGGAACCTGACGGCTGGCGCGGAATATACCGGAATTGTCGGCGAAACATACGGCGCGAAAAACCTGGGTATTACCACCGGAACATTTGGCGTGAACTATAACATTGACACGACCAAGTTCGTTGGCGCGTATATTGGAAAAGAATATGCGCACGCGACCGGCGAATGGGAACCGCAAGACGGCTTCGTCTGGGGCGCAAAGTTTGGAATTGATTTCTAAACAAACCGAAATAAAAATCCGGCGCAAGCCGGATTTTTTGTATTTTTTCTTGACAATAGGATAAAGTGCCGTTATAGTATGCAAGCTTTCCGTGTAAGCAAGGAAAGTTAAAAAATCACAGAAGTCCGCGGGTTTGGACAGATTTATAATC
>JAIRZE010000017.1 GCA_031267375.1 Rickettsiales bacterium
TCGCGCAAGGCGCCGTTTTGCGACGGCAGCCATACAGAATCAAACTTTGACGGAACGGAAACCGCCAGCTTTGAACCGATTATGAAACAGCCAAGCGCAGAAGCAATCCCAGGCCCGGAACAAACCCTGCTGGATAATCAGAACTATTGCGCGTTCGCAAGGTTCTGCGATCGCGGCGGGCGGGTTTGGAACCTGGTGATGCAAGGCGGCGCGGCGGCGGATAAACTCTCTGCCGAAGAAGCAAATTTATGTCCCGCAGGGCGCCTGCTTATGTTTACAAATTCCGGAAAAAGTTTGGAAGAAGAAAGCGAACCGCAAGTTCATACCATAGAAGACGGCGGATTAAAAATCAGCGGCCCTTTATGGATTCGCGGCGGAATACGGGTGGAAAGCGCGGACGGAAAATCTTATGAAGTCCGGCAAAAACAAACCCTGTGCCGCTGCGGAGCATCCGCGAACAAGCCGTTTTGCAACGGCGCCCACGCCAGTATGCGGTTCAAGGCGAACTAGCCCACAGCCGTCAGCCCATAGCCCATAGTCAACAAGACTGACGGCTATGGGCTGACGGCTAAAAAATAAAAAAAGCCGCGAAAGCGGCTTTCTTTTATTTTTTATTCTTCTGATCATACAATTCCTGGAAGTCAACCGGCTGCATAGCGAACGGCGGGAATCCTGATTCACTTGTCAGGCGGGTAATCAGAGCGCGCACCGCCGGGAACAGCAATGTCGGAACATCTATCAACAAGGTCTTTTTGCGAACTTCCTCGTTCGGCTCTTCTTCCAATTGCACCAATCCGGAATAAGTGGATTCAATCAGGAATATGGACTTGTCGCCCTCTTCCAACTTGGAATGAACTTTTGTGATCAGGTCAACCAGGAACAGATTGTTTTCGGCGCCCTTTATTTGAATATCAATATTGATTTCCAGCTTTGCCGCGGTATTTTCCTGTTTGAAAAACAATTCCGGGACATTTGGGGACTCAAAAGATATATCTTTCAAGAATTGGGACATTATGTTGAATTTGGCCATAGCAGTTTGCTCCTTTTTTTAGCGCCTGTTTTATGATAATATAGCATAGAAAAGAATTTTTTCAAGTATCAGGAGAGAAATTATGAAATTTTTGCGGCTTTTGCCTTTTGCCCTTTGCCTTTTGCCTTTGTTGACCGGCTGCGATATCAGCCCTAAATCTCCGTCCGCGCCGGGCGGCGGCGGCATTACCGGCGACAATTCCGTGCGGCCCGCGAATCTGACGCGCGTTTCATATTCCGAGCTGCCCGATTGGAAACAAGACGATGTCAGATACGCGTTGCAAGCTTTCCGCAATTCCTGCAAGGCAAAGATACAATATGCGGGAAAAGTAATCCCCGATCGCGCCTTGTTTGAAGAAAAGTGCAAAAATTTGCCCAGCGCTTCTGCTGACGCGGAAACAATCCGGCAATGGTTTGAATATAATTTCCAGCCGTACAAGGTCCGCGATGACGCGGGCAAGACATCTGGAAAATTCACGGGATATTATTCGCCTATTGTAAACGCCTGCCGCGCGCAGACGGCGAAATGCAGCGCGCCCGTTATGGACAAGCCTGCCGATGGGCGGAACTATAAAGGCGTCCCGGCAAAAGATCTGGTTAAAAATCGCGTCGGCCGCGTGATTTATTGGATTGATCCGATTGATTTGCAAGATATGGGAAGCGCTACATTGATTCTGGAAGACGGAGAAAAGGTCCGCGTATCGGTGGCATCCACCAATGATCTGCCGTTCAACGGAATCGGGAGCCAGTTGCTGAAACGGGGGATCAGGCCGCCTAATGGCTATGGAATGAAGTCCGTCAGGGAATATCTTAAAAACAATCGCTCTTTGGCGAATGAATTGATAGATAATAATCCCAGATATGTCTATTACACCCGGTCGGAACAATCGGCCGTGACCGGCAAGATAGGCGTTCCATTGTCAAAAATTCGCTCTATCGCAATGGACGATACGATTTATACGCTTGGGATGCCGGTGTATGTGGATACTCACCTGTCTGCAAACGGACAGAAATTCCGCCGTTTGATGATAGCCCAAGATACAGGCGGCGCAATCAAGGACTGGGTCCGCGCGGATATTTATTTCGGCCCCGGCGATGAAGCGTTCAGCTATGCCCAGGGTCAAAGCAGCACCGGAAACATCTATATCCTGATGCCAAAGCCGTATGGAAAATAAAAAACCGGATCTTTCTGTTCGCCGAGCGCGCCCTCAAACCCTGGGGTCTGCGTTCGGCGGATTAATGAAGATATTCGGAGCGCGCGCGTCTGACGCAGATTTGGCCGCTCGCTGGCGCGATATCGTCGGCCCTGATTTTGCAAGCATTGCGAAATTGATCGGAACAAGACAAGAAGGACAAAAGGACAAAAGGGCAAAAGGGCAAAACAAAGATAAATTAGCAATAGCAAAAATGTCCTTTTGTCCTTCTGCCCATTTGTCCATTATTATTCGCCCAATAAATCCCGCATTCGCAATGGAATTGTCTTACAGAACGGAAGAGCTGCGTGCGAAAATCAATAAATATTTCGGCTATGAGGCCGTCAACAAAATCACGATAAGGAAGTAAAATGAAAAAGAAAATAAGTAATTTATCAGCGCTTGCAATCGCTGGCAAAGAATATGCAAAGAAAATATTATTGGCAAACTTTATACTGGTGTCTATGGGTGTTTCCGGGCATTTTATCAGCGGTATTACCAATGATACAGAATGGGAAGCAGGCGGGTATCCTGTAAATAATTTTGGTTATAAAAATATATCATTGAAAGAAGACTTCAACAATACTTATGGAAAGAAGGGAAAAAAGAAAACTTTTGTGCTTGGTTTGCACGGAATAGCGACACTGATTGGCGCTGCAAAGGGGCGAAAAAAATCTGGACAAAAATTAACAGCTCTCGGCTATTTTGATAAAAGCAACGAATAATATTACACTCTAAATCTATTCGTATTGCTATGCGCAAGCGCTATGGCCAGCGCATCCGATTCGTCCGATGTCTTTGTTGCGGCATTCGCCGCAATGACAAAAGCCTGCGGCAATAAAATTTTCAGCATTTTATAAATCTGATCCTTGTCCGCGTGGCCAGCGCCGGTTATTGTTTTTTTTATCAGATTAGGCTCGTACTCAAACACCGGAATCTTGCGGGTGCCGACTGCGACAATCGCCGCGGCGCGCGCGTGCCCCAATAACAAAGTGGTCGTCGGATTTTTATTTACAAAAGTAATTTCTATCGCGCATTCATTCGGCTGCCACAAATCGCAAATCTGACCGATATTTTCAAAAATAAAAGACAGACGGTCGGCCAAAGGCAATTTCGCCGGCGGCAATACCACGCCGGATGCGACATAGCGCCGATCGCTTCCTACGGATTCAATAACCGCCCAGCCAGTATGAAGAAGCCCGGGATCTATCCCGATAATTCGTTTCATAGTTTTATTGTTCTGCAATTCAAAAAGGAACCTGTGCTAGTCCCCAAAAATAATTTTATTTTTCAACAGTTCTTCACGATGTTTAATTTTTGTTCGCAAGTATTCCATCGGTCTGTCGCCTTTTGTCCGGTTGCAATGCGGACATAATAATTGATAGTTTTCATAATAATCGCCGCCGCCTTTTGTCCGCGGAATGATATGATCTATTTCAAAATCTACAATTCTCATTTCAACGCCGCACGCGTTGCATTTTCCATCCTGATCAGCATACAATCGTTCTTTGACAGATTTGTCTGTTATCGGCTCTTCCCTTACATCTGTTCTTTTCGGTGGAATTTTTGTCGCTATGAAATCACTAAACAATCCGGCGTCATCACTTAGTCTGTCAATCAAAACCTTGACCGCTTGTTCCTCTATATCAATTCCAATCCATTTCCGTCCAAGTTGCTGAGCTGCGACGCAAGCGGTAGCGCAACCGCAGAACGGATCAAAAACAACATCACCTTTTGCCGTCGCCGTCAAAATAATTTTTCTTAATAATGCAAGCGGTTTTTGGGTAGGATATCCGGTCCTTTCCTTATCCATAGCATTTAATGACGGCAATACGAAAACATCGTCCGGTGTTTTGCCTTTTGGCATCTCTTTCCCTGCTTGCCCGCCGCGTGAATAACGCCATTCTGTCATTCCGCTTTCAAATGGAACCAATATATCGTCTCTGTAAAATGTATATTTTGAATTGTCTTTTGAGTACCAAAATATAACATCGTGCGATTTTGCGAACTTTTTTTTGCCACGGCTTGCATTCTTGTAATACCATATTATTTCGTTCATAAAATTTTGTTTTCCAAATACAATATCCAATAATTGTTTTAGATAATGGCTGGCTGTCGGATCACAATGCAAAAATAAACTTCCCGTATCCTTTAATATACGATACATTTCAATAATCCGCTGTGCCATATATGTTAAATACGCCATCATTGCTTTGCTATGCGATGACCCGACTGATGCGATATATGTAGCCATTTCTGGATATTTATCCGCCAATGTTTCCAAATACGATTCATCAATATCTTTCCAAGTCCACATATCTTTGAAACTGGCGCCAGCCGCTTTTGTCCCGATGGGCGCGGAATATGTTCTTTTTGAATTGAACGGCGGATCAAGATAGATCAAATCCACAGATTGACTATTCATACCGTTCATAACATATAAATTATCGTTTGTATAGAGTGTATTTTTCATAATTATCCATCCTGGCAGATATTATGGCAAATATAAAAATAAAAAACAAATTATTAATAAATCCGCCAAACAGCGGATTTATTTATGCTGCCGCGGTTATTACTTTTTGAACATCGTCATTCGCATCCAGCGCATCTGTCAGCTTTTCCAATTTTGCATAAGTCTCATCGTCCAGATCCATCGGCATATTCGGAATCCAGGACAGTTCTGCCCGTTCCGGCTCGCCAATCATATCCGACAAAGCCTTTTGCACCTGCATAAAGTCTTCG
>JAIRZE010000070.1 GCA_031267375.1 Rickettsiales bacterium
GAGAGTAGAGAGTAGAGAGTAGAGAGTAGAGAGTAGAGAGTAGAGAGTAGAGAGTGGGGCATTAGAATTCCATTATTATATGTGATGTGCATCACACATCAGTAGAGCAATAACAATTAAACTCGGTGGAAATTCCCCTCCTTTGGAGGGGTGGCGGCGGAGCCGCCGGGGAGGGTGCCTGAATAAGAAAACCCACCCCGCCCCCTGCGGGGGCACCCCTCCATAGGAGGGGAATTTAGACCGAGTTTTTATAACACCAATAATTGCTAATTGCTCATTGATAATTGCTAATTAAAAATGCGGGCTTTGCCCGCATTTTTTACCGTGAATAGAATTCAACGACCAATTCCGGATTCATTTGAACCGGATATGGAACATCTTCAAACGCCGGAACGCGGACATAGGTCGCGACAAAATTCGCACTGTCCACTTTCACATAGTCGCAGAACGGGCGTTCCGCAGACTCCAAAGACAATACCACCAGCGGCATCTGCTTTGCTTTTTCAGAAATAGTGATTTCATCGCCCGGCTTTACCTGATAGCTGGAAATCTTCACGCGTTTTCCGTTGACCAAGATATGCCCGTGGCTGACCAACTGGCGCGCGCTGAAAACCGTAGGCGCAAACTTTGCGCGATATACAACGGCGTCCAAACGGCGTTCCAGCAGACCAATCATATTCTGTGGCGTATCGCCTTTTATATTGTCGGCTTCGGCATAGTATTTGTGGAATTTCTTTTCGCCGACATTGCCGTAATAGCCTTTCAGGGTCTGTTTGGCTTTGTGCTGTTTCGCATAGTCGGATTGATTTCCCTGGCGCGCGGTCGGTCCGTGCTGTCCGGGTTTGTACTTGCGTTTGTTGAACGGGGATTTAGCCTGGCCCCACAGGTTCACGCCCAGAACGCGGGCGATTTTAAGTTTGCGAGTGCTGCGTTTCGCGCCATCTCTTGCCATTTTGTTTTCCTTTGGTTTGTAATTCCCGCGCAGGCGGGAATCCATCGTTTATAAAGCATCGCACGCAGTGCGATTGCATTATTTCGCCAGCCATTTGACAGAATCCTTATCTTTTCGCGCGACCAAAGGACGCGGTAAATTATTCAGTTCTGGTTAGCCAACCCCGCCATATTAGCGGTATTTTATGAAGAAATCAAGTTTTTTGTTTAATTAAAGCTCGGTGGTAATTCCCCTCCATAGGAGGGGTGCCCCCGAAGGGGGCGGGGAGGGTTCTCTTATTTCAAACACCCTCCCCGGCGCTACGCGCCACCCCTCCACAGGAGGGGAATTTAGACCGAGTTTTATAACAACATAATTATTTCTGCATTACTTCTGCACAAAGTGTACCAGAATGTTCGGGCTTTTGCGATCCCCAAGCAGCGGACGAACTACCTTTTTCACCGCTTGCTCTACCGCATCGCGCAAGTTTTGTTCGTTCTTTCTTTCCGCCTTGCCCATAGCATCAATCATTTTCGTGATTTCAATCTGAATCTGACGCTTCATAAAGCCGGTGCGATCCGATTCAAACACTCCGGCAGATGATACATCGGGCGTGCCTTTCAGATATCCGCGCTTGTCCACGGGCAGGGTCGCAAACACCGCGCCTTCGGTTGACATACGCTTGCGGTTCTTTAATACGGGATCTTCGCTGCCGCGTTCTGTTTCGCCTTCCATAACTATATATCCGGTCTTAAAGCTTTCCGCGACATAGGGGGCTTCGTCTTTTTTCAGCGCCACGATGTCGCCGTTATGCACCAGCATCATATGCTTTGCGCCGCCGAATTCCATAGCCATTTTCGCGTTCAGCATTTCAGACAGATATTCGCCGTGCATAGGGATTATAGTCTGGGGATGAACGATTTCATAAAAGCGCTCGTATTCCGGCCGTCCCGCGTGCCCGGACGCGTGAACTTTGTCCGTGTCGTATATTGTGCGCGTCGCGATTCCCATTTTTGCAAGCTTTGTGTACAGGAACGATATTTCAGATTCGCGTCCCGGAATTACCAGCGCGGAAAAGATGACCGTGTCCGTCGGCTGCAATTTCAGCTCTTTCACGTGGCCGCGGCAAAGTCGCGTCAGCATCGCGTACTTTTCCCCCTGGGATCCGGTCAGGTAAATCGCCTGTTTGTTCGCCGGCAAGTCGGATATTTCTTTGTACAGTTTTGTATCGTCTTTGCCCAGATAACCCAGCTGTATTCCGAGCTGGCGAAATTCCGGCAGACCGACATATGGCACGGCGCGGTCGCTGCTGCGCTCTTTAATCGCGGCGATGCGGCCGGCGGCCGCGGCCGCTTTCGCGAATCCATCTATTCGCGCCAAGCTGCGGGAATATCCCGCGACAAAGACGCGGCCCGGCGCTTTTTTCATAATGCTTTCCAGCGTCTCGCCAACCTCTGCTTCCGTAACTTGCGGCGTCAAGCGGTTCGGATTTGTGGAATCGCAGACGACGGCCAGCAAGTTCGGGTCGCTGCCGATTTCTTTCAAGCGCAGGTAATCCGTGGGCTTTTCAATCGGAATCGCGTCGTTGAAAGTCCAGTCGCCGGTATGCAGAATTTTTCCAGCGCCGGTCTTTATCACAATCATTTGCGCTTCTGGGATAGAGTGCGATGCGTGGAAAGTTTCAATCGCAAACGGGGCGATTTCAAATTCCGCGCCGTTGTGATCAAACACGCGGAAGTCCGAATCTTTATAATCCACGCCCATTCCGTCAAAAGTTCTCTTCATAAATGTAGCGACAAAGTTGGTGCAATAAATCGGGCACCGGAACTTTCCCCAGACATATTTCATAGCGCCCACGTGGTCTTCGTGGCCGTGTGTCAGAATGATTCCGACTACATCTTTCTTGCGCTTGTCCAGCCAGGTGGTGTCGCTGTATTTCACATCGTCGCCGCCGACATCCTGGTCCAACAATCCCATTCCGCAATCAACAATCAGATACTTTCCCTTGTACTTATAGCAATACATATTCTGGCCGACGTGTTCCAAGCCGCCCAGGGCAAAGAAATAAACCTTGTCGTCGTTTTGGTCGGATTCCGGCGCGCGTTTTGCGCGGGCTGGGCCGCAGGTTTTTTCTTTTGCTCTTGCTTTTCTTTTTTTTCATCCATAGCGATCAGCTTGTCCTCTTCTGCAAAGTCTTGCAGAAAGGGCAGGTTGCCGATCATATTGTTTTTGTCTTTTACTTTTACCATTTTTTATTATTCCCGCAAAGGCGGGAATCCCTTGTTATATTCCTGCGCAGGCGGGAATACATTGTATTAATCAGCTTGCAAATTGCGCGCGTGTCCGCGGCTTTATTTACAAGGGTTTCCCGCCTGCGCGGGAATTTAATTATTTCGCCTGGTCGCCGACGGACATAGTTATTCTGCGTATGCCGCTGGCGATGGACTTTTCTTTATTTATCTTGGCGCCTTTTATTTCGCCGGTATGCGTTATGTGCGTGCCGCCGCAGAGTTCAATGGATATATCCCCGGCAGATACCATACGAACCGTATCGCCGTATTTTTCCCCGAACAAGGCCATTGCGCCGCGAGATTTTGCTTCCTCTATGGGCAGCTCTTCGGTCGCGACGGGCAAATCAGCCGCAATCCATTCGTTTATCAGCCGCTCTGTTTCCGCTTTTTCAGAATCGGTCATAGGGCGCGGAAATAAAAAGTCAAACCGCACGCTGTCCGGCGACACCTTGCTGCCGCGCTGTTCCACGGTATCGCCCAAGACTTTGCGCAATGCGGCTTGCAGCAGATGCGCGGCGGTATGAGCGCGCGCGGTCTGGGCGCGCAAAGCGCCATTGACGACAGCGTTTGCCATATCGCCAACCGCGGCGTCCGCGATTAAATTTCCTTTATGAATTACCAGACCATCAATGGGGAATGTCTCTATGATATTCATAATGCCGACAAGCTCTCCTGCGTCGCCGACCTGTCCGCCCATAGTAGCATAAAACGGTGTCTTGTCAAGCGCGACCTCTACCTCGTCCCCGGCGGCGGCTGAATTTACAAATTCATTATTGCGCAAAATCGCAAGAATTTTTGATTTCTCAATAGCCATATTTTCTATCCTTTGATTATTTTTCTTGACTTTAATCTCTGTTTTCCGTATAATCAGACTCAGAAGTGCCCCGCGGATGAATACGCCGCGGGGACTTGTTTTCAAATTCTGAAAATACTTCTTCAAAATTACTTTTTTCACGAATCCATTCGCCCAGTTCAGGTGATAATAAATTTATTATTTCAATAATATCATCGCGCCGCAGTTTCAGTTTGTCTTTGTTTGTTGTTATGATTGCAAAATGTGCGATTTTATTTCTTGTATTCTTAATCTGAGATAATTTCAAATATACATATTTCCTTTTCACATCATCGTGCACAAATATATGCTTCAATATTCCATTCCATAATGCGACATAATCGGAAGAAAATAATTCAACCCAGAATCCGAACATAAAATTATTCAAAACATCAAGATTTTTGTGAGTGCTCTTGCCGCCTATCTTTGCATTTTTTTGCGCTAATTTAATGGCCGTTGCAACCTGTTCTCTTTGATAATCGCCCCATTGGACGCAGCTCCACCAGTCTTCTTGTTTATAAAATTCCACCGCTGCCGAATGAATTTTATTGCGAAGCGAAATTTCCAGACAATGCAATAGCGAGTACATAGCTTCCGCCAGTCGCAAATCCAGCCAATATAAATCCGGCTGATTGTCAAATACCGCCATTCTTTGCACGGACAGACAGTCATAAAAGCATTGAATATCGCGTGTCATCTATATCTCATATTTTCCGCTGTCATCCGTGCGAGGCAAGTCCGTTCGCGATTCCCACAGAGTCTTGGTTCCCTTTGTATCCGCTCGCGACCGCTCTTTCTGTTCTTTCATAGCGGCTTCAAACCCGGCCGTGTCAACCGTCATTCCATAGTCTTTCAGAATCATTTCTGTCAGATCCAGTGGAAACCCGTATGTGTCGTAAAGTTTGAACGCAGTGTCGCCGGGCAATACTTTTTTAATTGCTAATTGCTCATTGCTCATTGCTAATTCCAATAATTTTGTTCCGCGGTCCAGCATATCGCTGAAAGAATTTTCTTCGCGTTCTATCGTTGCGATAACGCGCGCGGATTCGCGAACCAATTCCGGATACCAATCGCCCATTTGCTGAACCAAGGCCGGATACAGCTTTGACAGCAGCGCGCCGCGGTGCCCCAGAACCTGGCCGTGCCGCATAGCTCGGCGCAAAATGCGGCGGACAACATAGCCGCGATCCGTATTGCCGGGCTCTATCCCGTCCGCAATCGCAAAGCCCACGCTGCGCAAATGGTCCGTTATTATTTTGAAGCTGGCGATATTCTCGTGCGTTTCTGATACTCCGGTAATTTCAGATACCGCGCGGCGCAGGGCCATAAACAAGTCGGTATCGTAATTATCCAATTTCCCCTGCAAGATTGATGCGACGCGTTCCAATCCGGCGCCCGTGTCCACATTCTGCTTTGGCAAAGGCGTCAGATTTCCGTTCGCATCGCGGTCGTATTGCATAAAAACATCGTTCCAAATTTCTACATAGCGGCCGTCATTTTCGTTTTCACTGCCCGGCAGTCCGCCTGGCAAGTCCGCGCCCATATCGTAAAACATTTCAGTGCAGGGACCGCACGGGCCGGTATCGCCGGCGGACCACCAGTTTGATTTGTCGCCCAGGCGAATGGCGTCTTTGCCGGCGACAGATTTCCAAATCGCGGTCGCCTCTTCATCGGAAGTATGGGTAGTGACGACTATGCGGGCCGGATCCAGCTTCCAAACCTGGGTCAATAATTCCCAAGACATTTCAATCGCGCCCTGCTTGAAATAATCGCCGAAAGACCAGTTGCCCAGCATTTCAAAAAAAGTATGATGCCGTCCGTCAAAACCGACATCTTCCAAGTCGTTGTGCTTGCCGCCGGCGCGAATGCACTTTTGAACATCGGCCACGCGCGGGGCGAACGCGGGCTCTGTTCCCTGTAAAATTCCTTTCCAAGGCACCATTCCTGCGACCGTGAAAAGCAGAGTCGGATCATCCGGCAGCAGAGAAACCGACGGGACGATGTCGTGTCCTTTGGATTTGAAAAAATCCAGAAAGCTTTTGCGAATATCATTATATGTCATAGTTTTATAATTCCTTTATTTGCTACGCGGGATTTTAGAACAAAGGGAAAGATTAGTCAATAACATTGCTTGTTGTGTTTTTTGGTTTTGGTATTAAACACGGTGGAAATTCCCCTTCGCTGGCGAAGGGGTGGCAGGCGAAGCCTGACGGGGTAGTGGATAAATAAGAATAATATTTGTTTTATAACCACTCCCCCGCCCCCTGCGGGGGCACCCCTTCGCCAACGAAGGGGAATTCGCACCGAGTTTTAATTAAAAAAATGCCGCGGTTGCGGCATTTAGTTTCGCGATTGTGCAATTTTTACTTTTGCAGATCGTGCTTTGCCGCTTTCAATTCCGCCGGGGTTATGCAGCCGTCTTTATCCGCGTCCGCAGTTGCGGCGACGGCTTCTATTTGGGCCAATTTTTCCGGGCACTGAATTTTGGACAAGTCCAGGCAGCCGTCGGTGAACATTTCCGCAAAGTGCGCGCGTCCGCCGAATTTGTGTCCGTTTTTGCCGCAGCAAAAGCAGCAGCACGCCGCCCAGCCCAATGCGAAAACAATAACGATCAGCAGCAACTTTTTCCAAAAGCGCTTGCGGCATCCGCAACCGCAGTTTCCGCCGCAGCAAGGCGTTGCAGCGATAGGGGCGGCCGCGACGGGCGCAGCTTTTATCTGAGCCGCTGGCGACGCGGTTTTCGCCGCTGTCTTCACAGCCGGTTTTGCCGCAGTTTTCGGCGCGACTTTTGCGGTGGTTGTTTTCTTGATAACTTTTTTGGTGGCCATATTCCTTTCCTTTTGGTTTAGCGAACTTATCATAAGACAAAAGAAAAAAATCCGCAAGGGGAATTTTTTAATGAGCAATTAGGAATTAGCAATTAGGAATTGCGGCGCGCCGGCGGGACGCCAGCACAGGGTATTTGCTAATTGCTAATTCCGAATTGCTCATTC
>JAIRZE010000088.1 GCA_031267375.1 Rickettsiales bacterium
TAAACACGCAGCGTGCAGCGCCGTTGACGCAATCCAGATTGTAAAAAGTAGCGCCTGCGAATGCAGGCGCTGCCTTATTATACTGGATTGCCGCGCCGCTTGCGCGGCTCGCAATGACGCTCCGTGTTTAAGAGCGGATTAAAAAGTGAAAACTTGTTTAACGGAGTGTTATCTGAAACTGGTGCCCCAAGCAAGAATCGGACTTGCGCCTGGTCCTTACCAAGGACCTGTTCTACCATTATACTATTGGGGCAATCTGGTAGCGGGTGAGGGATTCGGACCCCCGACCAAAGGATTATGATTCCTCTGCTCTACCACTGAGCTAACCCGCCGGTAGCGCCAATTATAACAGCGGATTTGTAAAAATCAAACAAAAAAGGACAGATGGACATAAGGACAAATGGACATTTCGCCTGACTCCTGTCCATTTGTCCTTTTACCCATTAACTACCACTCAATCGGCGGTTTTCCCTGCGATGCCAAGTACTCGTTCGCGCGCGAAAAATGATGATTGCCAAAGAATCCGCGGTGCGCAGACAATGGCGACGGATGAACGCTCTTTAACACCAGGTTTTCCGCCGCATTCACCAATTCAGCTTTTCGCTGCGCGTATGATCCCCAAAGCAAATAGACTATGCCCGGCCGCTGCGCCACAGCGCGAATCACGCTGTCTGTAAATTGCTCCCACCCTTTTCCCGCGTGGCTGGCCGCCAAATGCGCCTGAACGGTCAATGTGCTGTTCAACAGCAGGACGCCCTGCTGGGCCCAGCAAGAAAGGTCAGAAGGCACAGGGCAAAGAGCAAGTTTATCTATTCCCAAGTCATTTTTTATTTCTTTGAATATATTTATAAGCGACGGTGGTAGAATTGCCCTTTGCCCTATGCCTTCTGACTTATTTTCCTGCACGGAAAAACAGAGACCGTGCGCCTGGCCTGGCTCGTGATACGGGTCTTGTCCGATTATGACAACGCGAACCGCGTCCAGCGGGCAAAGATTAAAAGCATTAAAAATATTGGCGGGCGCGGGATAGATTCTTTTTCCGGCCATATATTCGCCGCGCACAAAGTCGGTCAGGGCTTTGAAATAAGGCTTTTCAAATTCAGCGCCCAGCGCGTTTTTCCAAGATTCTTCAATTTTCACATTCATCCGCCTGCACCTTTGGTTCCGGCGCGACTTTGTCGCCATTGTTAAAATTAATATACCCTACTTGACAAGCCTTCCACAATACGACATCAATATACCCACGCGGAAGTCCGGTTTCCATTACAAGATGTGCGAACATTTCATCGCAAGCGGCTTTGACTTTCGGCGCCAGTTGCTGATTATTAATTTCATCTTTTAATTGCTCGCTGCTAATTGCTAATTGCTCATTGAACAGCGCGCCCAGCCTTTGAATCCAAATATCATACTTTACAATATCTTCGCCCAGGTTCCGCGCCAAATGATTTGCAGTTATTTTTCCGATATGCGGCAAAGAAGACAAGTAATCTAGTTTTTTCTGCAACAATTGCTCATTGCTAATTGATAATTGCTCATTAATTTTATAATAACCGTTGCGGAATTTATCTTTGTTTTCCCAAATTTCTATAACCGCATTTATTTTATTTTTATTATTGAAAAGTTTTATAAGTTCAGGGGCGGCTATTGGCTGTGGGCTGACGGCTAAAAAATCCATAATCTTTTTATGAATAATCTTTGCGGTCTTTTGAGAAAATCCGCCGGCCAGCACCACATAAATCGCCTGGCGCGCGAACTCATCAGATGACAAAGGATCCTTGTTCCGCAGGCGCGCCAAAATAATATCAAAGCTTTCAGAATCGCTGTCCAGGCCGGCCGCGCGCAAGGTTGCGTCCAAATCAAAAAACCAGTCTTTGGAAAATATTATTTTTTTGCCCATTTTGACAACTCTGCAAACATTGCCGGCGACCAGTAATTATGGTCAGAATCCGGATCATTATAATATGTGATCGGAATGCCTGACACCTGCAACGCTTTATACGAATCCGATAAATCTGATGGCAATACATCGTCCTTTGCGCCGGCCAGCCACAGGATCGGCGTTGCCTTGTTTTTCAATCCCTGCGCCAATGCAACATCCGGATAAAAGCCGCAGATGCTGACCGCGCGCGATGCCGGCACAACGCCGGTCAGCGTTAGCAGCAACGACATAAAGGCGCCTTGGCTGTGCCCGATCAAAATAATATCATAATCCTGTGGACCACGGTGCGCGCAATGCGCAGCGATTTTTTCTTTTACATAATTTATGGAAAAGTTTACGCCGGCGTCATCGTCATATTTAGGATTGCCTTTATCGTCAAACAAATCAAACCATTTGTATCCGCCGAATCCTGTATCAAACGGAGCGTCCAGAATTAATGTTTCCGCATCCGATGAAAAATAAGCGGATATTTTTGGCGCCAGTTCCGCCCAGCCCGCGGCTGAATCTCCGAATCCGTGCAAATAAACGCATAAAGTTTTTTTCATTTATTATTTCCTATTTATTTCTTTTGACAAGCCTTTGGCTTGTCATTCCCGCGCAGGCGGGAACAGGGCTCTGAAATAAAAAACATTGTAATTTATTAGCCCTATTCCCGCCTTCGCGGGAATGACAAAACTATTTAATAGTTTTGTAAAAAATACTAACTGTCAATATTTGCGTACAGCGCGTTGTCCACGATAAAGTCGCGGCGCGGTTCCACCACATCGCCCATCAGCATAGACACAACTTCATCCGCCTTGGTCGCGTCCGAAACCTTTACCTGGTACACGGTGCGATGATTCGGATCCATAGTCGTCTGCCACAGCTGTTCGGTATTCATCTCCCCAAGACCTTTATAGCGCTGGATTTTCAAACCCTGGCGCGCATAAGCAAATGCCGTATCCAACAGGCTGAATGCCCCCCATATTTTGGAAGACTTTGCCTTGACCCGCAGATCCACTGGCTTTGAAAAGATTTCTATCAATTCGTCGCGGCCGGGCATTCTGTTGAAAGACCGTATTTCAGGCGATTCCAGACCAGCGGTCGGCAGCAGATATTTTTCAGAAACGCTGCGCAGAGTGCGCTCTATTGCGATGCCCGCATCCGTCTGCGATACTTTCCAGCCGCGCTCAAATTCCAATTCTCCGGCGTCCAGAAACTTTTCCACAACGGAAAAGTTTGAAAAATTATTCAGCGCCAAGGCTTCTAAAAACCGCAGAGGAATAACGCTGGACAAAGGCTGCAAAATATTCTTCATAACCAGAATCTGGCCCAGTATGCGCTTTAAGTCGCCGCCCGCAATCTGCATACCGGATTCCGCCTGAATCATTCCGTCCGAAGACAAAGCCTCCATCAAATAATTGTTCATTTCCGCATCGTTTTGCAGATACAGCTCTGTCTTTCCGCGCGTGACGCCGTAAAGCGGCGGCTTTGCGACATAGACATATCCGCGCTCTATCGCCTCTGGCATATGGCGGTAAAAGAATGTCATCAGCAGGGTTTGAATATGCGCGCCGTCCACATCCGCGTCTGTCATAATTATGATTTTGTGATAGCGCATTTTTTCAATATTGAAATCGTCCCGGCCGATGCCAGCGCCCAGCGCGGTTATCAAAGTTCCAACGGAATCGCTGCCCAGCATTCTGTCAAAACGCACGCGTTCCACATTCAGAATTTTTCCGCGCAGCGGCAGAATCGCCTGAGTCTTGCGGTCGCGGCCCTGCTTTGCGGTGCCGCCCGCGGAATCACCTTCTACTATAAACAACTCGCACTTCGCGGGATCCTTTTCGCTGCAACCGGCAAGTTTGCCCGGCACTCCGCCGATTTCCGGTCCTGTCTTTTTGCGCGATAATTCGCGCGCCTTTCGCGCGGCCTCGCGCGCGGTGGCGGCCTCTAC
This sequence comes from Rickettsiales bacterium, assembly GCA_031267375.1. Lineage (GTDB taxonomy): Bacteria > Pseudomonadota > Alphaproteobacteria > Rs-D84 > Rs-D84 > JAIRZE01. The sequence continues at coordinate 3,876 of JAIRZE010000088.1, forward strand.
AATCTTGTCAATAATAGATTTTCCGATCGCCGGATTTTCCAACAAGAACTCATAAAGTTTTTCGCCGACGGCGGATTCCACAATCGGGCGAACTTCTGACGAGACCAGCTTGTCCTTGGTCTGAGAGCCGAATTTCGGATCCGGAATTTTTACGGATACGATAGAGGTCAATCCTTCGCGAAAATCATCGCCGGTCAGCATCGCGACCACATCTTTCTTTGCGACCTTTTCGGCAATGTATTTGTTCAAAGCACGCGTCAGCCCGCCGCGGAATCCCGCCAAGTGCGTGCCGCCGTCTTTGTTCGGAATATTGTTTGTAAAGCAGAGCGAAGTTTCAGAATAAGCAGTCGTCCATTCCAACACGATTTCCACAGATGAATCATCTTTCTGTTGCAAAATACGGATAGGATCTTTCGTCAGCAATTCCTTGGACTTGTCCAGATAGCGCGCAAATCCGGCAAGGCCGTCAACGCTGTGGAATTCCTGGGTTTTCTTGTCCGCGCCGCGCAGGTCTTCCAGAATAATCCTTACATTGGCGTTCAGGAAAGATTGCTCTCGCAGCCAGGTTTCCAAAGTGTCGTAATTGAAATCTGTAAAGGTAAAAGTCGTGGGGCTGGGAAGAAAACTGACCTCGGTCCCGTGGCGCGATTTGTCCGCATAGGGCTTTATGGATATGGGGCTTGTCGGCGCGCCGTCCGCAAAAGTCATTGTCGCCTCTTCCCCGCTGCGCCAAACGCGCACTTCCAGCCAGGACGACAGAGCGTTCACAACGGAAACGCCGACACCGTGCAATCCGCCGGACACCTTATAGGCGCCGCTGGTTTCATTATCAAATTTTCCACCGGCGTGCAGCTCGCACATAATCAGTTCCAAAGCGCTGCGGCCTTCTAATTTGTTCATATCAAACGGCATACCGCGGCCGTTGTCGCGGATTGTGGCGGACCCGTCCGCATTCAGCGACACATAGACGCTGTCCGCGTATCCGGCCATAGCCTCGTCAATAGAGTTATTGACGACTTCGTAAATCATATGGTGCAGACCGGACCTGTCGCCGACATCGCCGATGTACATTCCGGGGCGCTTTTTGACCGCTTCCAGCCCCTTTAATACTTTGATTGAATCGCCGGTATACTCGTTATTCACAGACATAAAAATTCCTTTCTTTTTTGCCTGCGAAATGTAGCAATTTTTGGTATAATAAGCAAGAAAAAAGGAGCAGTTATGAAGTTCAAATTATTATATTTCGGAGAGCTTTTGACCAACCCGAAAAAGCGGGCCCAGCACATCGCCGATATTCGGATGCAATTCCACCCGCAATTGAAAAAGCTGCTGGAACACAGCCCTTGGAACAATCTGACCCAGTATATGATGCCCGGGGCAACGAAAAGCCCGGTTTCAACGCGGCATATCGGGGGACTGGATTGGAATCCGATTATAACGCCTAATTTGAAGCTGCTTGCGGAATTGGATGTCCTGCTGCTGCACCCGGAAATCACGGGCCAGGCCAGGTCCGATATAGACAACAGGATGAAGACTTTGCTGGACGGGCTGCGCGCCCCTCAGAACGAGCACGAGGCCGGGGAAAACACTCCGCGGGATATCGGGCCGATCTATACCCTGCTGGATGACGATCATCTGGTTACCAGGATTTCGGTAAATACAAGCCATTTGCTGAGCACGGAACAGTTTGTGTATAACGGCAATAGGCCGATAAATAACGAGCCTCCGCTGTTTATGATAATAGACGTAAATGTCAGAGTGTCCGAAGGAACGCTGGAAAATTTGCCGTTTATGGTTTAATCCCCTTCGCTAGCGAAGGGGTGGCATTTTTACGGAGCTTTTATCGCGAGTAAAAATGACGGGGTGGTTTAGCCAAGCGATAAAAAGTAAAAAACTAAGAAATAATTAAATGGTTAAAATTAAAAATTGTTCTTTGCCAACTAAACCCACCGCGCCGCGCGATAAAAGCGCCGCCGGCCTCCAAAGGAGGGGAACTTTATTTTATCTCCAAACTTTCGGTTGTCAGATGAATGTCTATGACGGGCAGCGCATAGATGCGATGCTGCGCGCGCGCGGATGGACTCCGACGGATAATATTGCGGATGCGGATTT
>JAIRZE010000067.1 GCA_031267375.1 Rickettsiales bacterium
CATATCTGTCTTTTGCCGGAATCAGCGTCGGGCGAACGGCCCAGCCCGCCGTTTCGCGTTCTATATATTCGCGGGTTGTTTCAACGGTCGGAATAAAAAAGGACGAAGGACAAAGGACAAAGGACAAAGTAATTTGTTCTGCAACCTGTTTGAATATCGGCAATAATTTTTTAACCTCGCTCATACGGCTTCCGGGAATCAGGGTTATTGCCTTTTGCCCTTTACCTTTTGCCTTGTGCAGAGCGGGTACAAGCCCATCTGCAATCGGGTGTCCGACGGCGACAGTGGGCAATCCGTATTTTTCAAAATAAGGTTTTTCAAAATCAAAAAAGCAATACAGTCGGTCAAAAATCTTTGCATATTTTCTTGCGCGCTTTGCACCCCACGCCCAAACTTGCGGGGCAACGATATGATAAAATAAAGGACAACGAGCAATGGACAAATGGTCAGATGGACAGAAGGACATTTCTGCGGATTTCTGAATTTTTGTTCTTTTGTCCTTTACTTTTTTTATAACCGCCTTTGCAAAAGAGGGACTGTCTATCGTCAAAACTATATCCGGCTGGAATTTTATAATCGCGTCCGCGGTTTCACGAATTCTGCGGGTCAGGGTTCGCGCCTTGCCCAGAACTTCTATAAATCCCATAACCGCCAAATCGGAAATAGGGAACAGCGATTCCAAGCCCGCGGCCTGCATATTTTCCCCGCCGACGCCGGCAAATTGAACTGTTTTGGTGGGGCAACCTTGTCCCAAGGTTGCCTTTGATTGGTCGGGCTGGGACAGCCCGACCCCACCATCAAATGCCCGAATAACTTTTGCCCCCAGCACATCGCCGGAAACTTCGCCCGCAATGATAAAGATTTTGAGTTTTTTATCCGGCATTCTTCGTCGTGCCGATTCCGCGCTTGCTGCGGTTTTCTATAAAGTCTATCGCGTCCATCGCGTACTTGTTATTCTTTACTTCTTTTCTGATTTTGTTCAATCTGTCCGCGACAGTGCCGTCGCCGTCGTTAAACACCGCGGAATAGACCGTGTGTATCGCGTGAATATCTTCGTTTGTGAATCCGTGCCGAGTCAAGCCGACCCGGTTGATAGTCCGGTACACCGCTCGCGGCGTCCCGTCATAAATAGCATACGGCAAAACATCATTCCCCACGCCGGACATTCCGCCGACAAACGCGTTCCGCCCGATGCGCGCGAATTGCAAGACCAATGCGCCACCCGAAAGAATGACATTATCTTCCACTTCCACGTGGCCGGCAACCTGAACCAAATTAGACATAACCACGCCGTTGCCGATTTTGCAGTCGTGCCCGATATGAGCGTTTACCATAATCTGGCAATCGTCGCCAATCTCGGTCCCGGTGGACGCCGGCGTTCCGGAATGAATGGTAACATATTCGCGCAGCTTGCACCGCTTGCCGATTGTCAGCCCGGTCATAGCGGATTCTTCCTGCCATTTCAAATCCTGGCTCATCACGCCAAGAACCGCGAAAGGATATACGATGGTGTCGTCGCCGATGCTGGTTTTTCCGCCGATCACGACACTGGATTTTAATTCCACGCGATCCCCCAGGACGACATCGGGCCCCACTATGCAGAATGGACCGATATTGCAGTCCTTGCCCAGCTTTGCCCCGTCGTGAATTATTGCTGATGGATGAATCATCTTTGTTTCCCGTTTTATTTCATACGATTATAAAGCATATAAAAGCAAACTGGAATTCATTTAATATAACTGATTATAACAAGTGGTTAGTGGTCAGGGGTTAGGGGTTAGCAGTATGTCGCTTTTGAAAATTAATTTTATTAATTATGAAAATGATATTCACTCAATCATACTGCTGACAACTAACCCCTAACCCCTGACCACTAACTGTCTTTTCTCCACAAAACAATTCCTGCGCATATAAAGATGGGCAGGGCGGCGACCAATCCGAATGCCGCCAGCGACAAAATCCAGGCCTTGTTTTTCAATTCCGAAAAGTCCGTTTTTTTCGGCGAATGCCAAACCATCAGGAATAACGCCGCCGCAATCATTGCCGCAAACAATGCGAATGCCAGGGCGGACTCTGTTATTATAAACAGCACGAATGCCAAAATCGCCAGCAATCGCGACAAAAGGCGGAATTTTTTATACCAGCCATCAGACAGCCAGCCGGCCGGCTTTATGAATCTGAAAACCAAATACGCGGACATAACCAAGCCGGCCGCAGCCAATCCCAAAAGGTGCAAAACTGTCAAATGCCCCAATTGCCCGAATCTGAAAAATTCCGGCTGCATAACAAACGCGAAAACCAGCGCGCACATCATCAAATGCACCACCAGTTCCGGATCGTAATCGCCGCGGTTCTGCCTGTTCATAACAATCCCTGCGAAAATGCCCAGCGCCGTCGCGCCGCCCTGTAATGCAAAGCCCGGCAATCCCGGCGCCCCCAGCAATCCGCTGACGGCAACGGCCGCAACAGCGGCCAGCCAGTCCGCGCGCGGCAGCCACTTTTTATTAAAGGGGTGAAATTTCAAGTCAGGCGCGCGCCGTGTTATAAACGCCGCGCATACGAACAGGCACAACGCGATGATAACGGAAACAAAAGAGTCTTCGCGCAATGCTCCATAAGCGCCGTGCGTCAGCAGCCAGATTGCAATAGCCGCCACCGCGCCGGGCGCGATGTACTTTGAATATTGACGAAGCTGCGGCGCAAAAATCCAAAACGCCGCGAAAATAGGAAGCGCCAAAACCGCAGACCAGAAAAAGTCCGGCGAAAAAAGCGCGGCGTTATTAAAAGAACTGATAGCGGATTGAACGACCGCAGAAGAATCAAACATAATTTGCCTTTTTAATTTGTCTTGCTATTATAAGGTCTTATGAAATCAAAACAAGAAATTTTTACTATGCAGGGCGGGCGGGTGAAATTCCGCCGCGGAATATACAATCCGTCTTGCGACGCCGTGTGGCTGGCCGCATTTGCAGGCCACGCTCAAACTATCCTGGATGCCGGCGTCGGCACGGGCGCGGCGACTCTCTGCTGTCTGCAACATAATCCGAGCGCGTGCGCCACTGGATTGGACATATCGCCCGCTATGCTGGAAGAATGCGCGATAAATGCAGATCTGAACGGACGAAAGATAGAACTGATATGCGCGGATATATTAAATTGGAAAACTGCGCGGACTTTTGACATAGTGATGACCAACCCGCCTTATTTCAAGGGTACCCCACTTCGCCAAGGCTTCGTGGGGCAAGCTCATCACAATGCGGATTTGACTGAATGGACGCGGGCCTGTATAAAGCGCGTGAAGCCGCGCGGATATTTTTATGCGATAACAGACGCAGCGCGCGCAGCGGAAATCATCGCGGCATTGGCCGCGGCAAAGACGGGGGACATAGAAATTATCCCGCTTTTCGGCGCGAAAAATACTGCGGAACGCGCGCTGATTTCCGCGCGCAAGGGCGCGCGCGGCGGCTGCCGGATTCACCGCGGTTTTCCCATAGACTTTCCCCCGGTCTTGACACAGGGGCTGACAATTGCTAGCCTTATCTATAAATGATAAACTTTATAACCAGATA
>JAIRZE010000073.1 GCA_031267375.1 Rickettsiales bacterium
ATATTCTGTTCATCAGACCAGCGGCGGGCGCGATTTTATGGATGTGAAATCCGGCGGGGCGCTTGTTCTGGCGCCCGGATATGAATTGGCATTGGGAAAAGATATTTATTTCAGCGTCGGCAGTTTTATGCGACCATATATAAAAGCAGGCGTGGAATATGATGTCTTGGGCGGCGGCGCGCGCAATTTGGATTTCAGATTTTCCGGCGCGGAAACTTGGCGGTCCTGGGAAGCGGCCGGCGGGAATAATTCCCTGTGGCTGCGCTATGGTGCGGGCGCGGATTTTTCTTTCATACTCGGCACTAACTTTTCCGTCGGGTACGAGATTATGAAAAACGGAGATTTATCCATTAACCAGATAAAGCTGAGCGGATCGTACAGGTTTTAATCGCTTCGCGATTAAAACAATTATCAATTAGCAATGAGCAATTATCAAAGATAATGAACATAAAAAATAAATTTTTATCAGTAAAGAAATTAAAGCAAATAATTGCTATTTGCTCATTGCTCATTGCTAATTCTGTTTTTGCTGCCCGCGATAATTCCATAGATTGCGCGGGGCGGCCGCGCTGGGACAGATTCATTGTAAATGAAAGTGATACGAAATGGTCCGCGTCCGGCAGCGGATGCTATTCAGACGGCGCGGGTTCTGATGCAAAAAGCCTTTATGGGAAAAATCAGACTTCTTTATACGGCGCCTTTGACAGCGCGTATGATCCGGCGGCTATGTATGGCAAGTACAGTGAATCTTCCCCTCGCGATTGGTCGCGTATGTATGGAAAATATGATTCGTCCGCGCCAGCGGCGCCAGTACAGGTTGCGCCCGTTTCCATAATTCAGCCTGCGCGGGTTGCCGCGATTCCGGCAAAGGTATCAAAGCCCGCCGCTGCGCCCGCGGCAAAGCCAAAACAACCGGTGGCCGCAAAGCCTGCGGCGAAACCCAAACCAAAGCTGAAACCTGTTCCAAAGGCAGTTCCTGTTGCCGCGCCGGTTATAGAGGTTGCAGAACCGGCAGCCGCGCCAGAGCCTGTAAAAGTTCAGCCACAGGAAAAGGCCGCGCCAGATGCCAAAGCGCAAAACATAGCCCGCGTTTTGAATGACACAATAATATCAGAGGATTCTTTTTGCACGCGCGTGTCCCCCGCGCCAGTGCTGGGCAAATTGCCGCGCGGATTGGTTTTAATGCCGGGGCGGCCTGATCAGATGAACTGCGTCAGAAAATAAAGTCAGAGGTCAAAGGGCAAAAGGCAGGTTCTTAATTTCGTAATTTTGAAAATTGTTTTTATGATAGAAATTAAACACCTGCCTTTTGCCCTCTGACTTTTGCCTTAAAAAACGCGCCTTGGGCGCGTTTTATTTCTTCTTCATCTCGTACTCTTCCTGCTCTTCCACCGTCATTGTCGCCAATGGCCGCGCCAGCATTCTTTGCAGGCCGATTTCTTCGCCAGACACCACGCTGTACCCATATGTCCCCTTGTCCAATCTGTCCAGCGCCGTGTTTATTTTCGCAAGCAGACCCCGGTTGCGGTCGGACATTCTTAAATTCAATTGAATTTCCTGTTCCAGACTGGACCTGTCCGAATCGTCCCCGACGCCTTCGTTATCCACTTTGTCCGCCAAGCGCACCGCATTCAGGATTTTATCGCTATCGGCCAATATTTCTTCCTTTTGCGCCGTCAGCACGCGCCAGAAATAGGCCTTTTGCTGGTCCGACATATATTTTTCCGATTTCTTCGGGATATATTTCGCGTCCAATTCTATTGTCTTGTAATTGCTCATATCAGGCCCCTTGTAATTCTTTCAGCCAATCGCTGAATGTATCTTTGTCCATAAGTCCTGTGCGAACCTCTGCCAATTCGCCGTTTTTGAATGCCATAATGCTTGGGATGCTGCGAATTCCGTATTTCGCGGGCGTTGCTCTGTTCGTTTCGTCTATTTCAAATTTTATAAATTTTATATCCTGGAATTCTGACGCCGCGGCTTCAAACACTGGGCCGAACATTCTACACGGGCCGCACCAGGTCGCCCAAAAGTCAACAATGGCCAAGCCATTGCCCAGGCTTTCAGAGAAATTATTATCGTTAGCGTGCAATAGTGCCATTTTTTTCTCCTTGAAGTTGTTTTCCTGGCCCAAGGGTAGTATAATGGGCAATAAATGCAAGGAAAATAAAAGAAGCCGGATATGACAGAATTCATATATCTTGACGCCGCCGCGTCCGCATTAAAACCGGAATCCGTCATAGAGGCGGAACTGGATTTTTTGCGGAATCATTACGCGAACGCGGGGCGCGGGGTTTGCGCGCGCGCGGAATTTGCGGACAAGATGGTTGCGGACGCGCGCAGCGCCGTCGCGCGCTTTATTGGCGCCGCGTCCCCAGATCAGATTATCTTTACCGGCGGCGCCACAGACTCTCTCAACCGAATCGCAAATATGCTGCCGCAAGATTCCACGGTTGCCGTGTCGGATTTGGATCATCATTCCGCGCGTCTTCCTTTCCAAGAAAAGCACAAGACGGTTTTAATCCCGCTGGATGACGATTTTAATTATGGCGAAATTCCAAAGTGCGATGCGGCCGTTATTACGGCTATGTCCAATGTTTTGGGCGTTCCGCAACGGTTTACGGCTGGCGGCGCGCAGCTTACCATTATTGACGCGGCGCAATATGTCGCGCACGAAAAGATAAATGTTGCGGATTGGAACCCGGATGCGCTTGTTTTTTCAGGCCATAAAATAGGCGCCGATACCGGGCTGGGCATTCTTTATCTGAAAGAGCCAAACCGGTGGAAGACTGACAAATTCGGCGGCGGGCAATTCGCCGCGACGGGGCCTGCGGCGTTTGAGGCCGGGACCCTGCCATTGACCCAGATTGCCGGATTGCCATCTGCACTGGCAGAGAGCGAAGATAGAAGAGCGGAGAGCGGAAATCTTTTAGATTATCTGTACGGGGAATTATCAAAAATTGATCGTATTAAAATAATAACAAAGCCGGGTGCGTCGCTTCTTACCTTTGTAATTGACGGTATGCATCCGCTGGATTTCGGGGCATTGATGGGCGCCAATAATATCTGTCTGCGCGTCGGAAATATGTGCGCCAGCTGGTTGCACAAGCGGTTGGGATATGACGGAACGATTCGGATTTCAACCGGCCCTTGGAATACGGAATCAGAGATAGAGCAGGCGGCAAAGGTAATAAAAAAAATATGCGGACAAAAATAATAGAAGCCATTAAAACCGTTTATGATCCGGAAATCCCGGTCAATGTTTGGGACCTGGGGCTGGTTTATGACATAGTTATAAAAGAAGATAATGGACAAAAGGACAAAAGGACAAAAGGACAATGTCCATCTGCCCATTTGTCCATTTGTCCATTATATTCCCTTTCTATTAGAATGACTATGACATCGCCGACTTGTCCTATGTCGGAAGAGATTCTGGAAATGGTGCGGACCGCCGTAGCCGGGGTCCACGGCGTTTTGGATGTCTCGGTGGAATTGGTTTGGGATCCCCCCTGGGATTTATCAAGAATGAGCGCGGCCGCAAAACTGGAACTGGATTTGACAGAGCAGGGCTGGTAAGTTTTTTACAATTTTAACAAAGTTAAAATTGTCATTCCCGCCTTCGCGGGAATGACAAGGCTTCGCCTTGTCTTAAAAGGATACAAAAGTAAAATAACTATGAATTACGCGAAAATAAAATCTTTGCTGACATCAATTTCCGATCCAGTTTTGAAACTGGAAACCGTTATGGATCTGGGCAAGACTTTGCAGCCGGCCCCGCCTGGCGCGGAATGCGCGGAAATTTCAGGCTGCGCGTCGCGTGTTCAGATTTGCAAGTCTGGCGGAGTATTTTACGGCGCGGCCGATTCGGCGCTTGTTCGCGGAATTGTTGCGATTATTCTTTCCGCGCAAAATGACGGGGTGCGAAATCTGCGCGGCGAATTTGATTCTTTGAATCTGAATCTGGGCGCGGGGCGCTTGAACGGCGTTGCCAGCATTATTGGATTTTTAGAAAGTGTGATAAAATAATTGTAATCTGGCGGAGCGAATTATGGATGAATCAGAAAAGATGTTTAACTGGGGCCTGGGACTGGTCGGATTCATTTTGATTCTGACCGCCACTTTGCAGGTCTGCTATCGCGTCCAGGATAAATCGCGCGCCCGCGTTCGCGCGGAAATTGTGGAAACCCAGCAAAAACTGGCTGCGGCAACAGCTACATTTTCTTCCCTGATGAGGCCGGAAATTCTGCGCGGCGTCGTTGTCAGCGTGTACCCCAGGTCGGCATCTATCGGTTTTGCAAAGACCGTTAACATAAACGAGTTATCAGTAATCAGTGATCAGTAATCAGCAGTATGATTGTGTGTAAACAATTTTCTTAAAAAATAAGATTGTTCTTCATCTGCGACATAGAAACTGATCACTGATTACTGATCACTGATTACTGATAACTGATTACTGATAACTGATTACTGATAACTGATTACTATACGAGCGAAGTGAGTAAAATGATATCTGTCGGAAAAGACATCTTGCGAAAAAATTCCGCCGCAAGTCCCCAGGGGCGCGGGCGGATGCGCACCGTATATTCCCTTTTCGTTCTGGTATTTGTCATATTTGTCGCCAAGACTTTATACTTGGGGATAGAGGGGACCGATCGTTCCAGACGCGGAACCGGCGCCGGCGAATGGGCCGTATCGCGCGCCAGCATACTTGACAGGAACGGCGATATACTGGCCCAGAATATAATATCCGGAAATATAGTATTGCGTCCCGGAAATATTGTGGACAAAGACGCGGCCGCGAATCTGATACATAATGTATTGCCGACGGAATACACGGTATCCGGGGCTTTGGCGTTGCTGAATTACGACAAGAAATTTATTTATTTGAAAAAGCTTGCGACCGAGACCGAGCGGGCGGCCATAGAATCCGCAAAAATAAAAGGGCTGGATATAGAATCCGTTCAATGGCGGCGCTATCCAAAGCGGCGCTTGTTCGCGCATACCGTCGGCTTTACCGGCAGCGACGGCGCCGGACTGGAAGGGGCGGAACGCGTATTCAACGGCTATCTTTCCGACAACAAGGATCCGCTGCAATTATCCTTGGACGCCAGGGTTCAGGCCGCTTTTTACGAAGAATTATCACGCGCCGTGCATAAATACGGCGCAAAGGGCGCTATGGGAATGCTGATGGACGCGCGCACCGGAGAGATGATCGCTATGGTAAATCTGCCGGATTTTGATCCGGAAAATCTGAATCTGGATCCGCCCCAGAATCGTATGAATATGCCGTTGCGCGGGGTTTTTGAAATGGGCAGCATTTTCAAAATATTCAACACCGCTATGGCAATTGAAACGGGAATCGGATTAAAGCGCGAATATTTTGTCGCAGCCCCTTATACCATACGCGACAAATTCGGGCGCGTCGCCGCCGTCATTCACGATCATTCTTCGTTCAAGCCGGTGCGACCGAACTTGTCCGTTGCCGAAATTATGCAGTATTCCTGCAATGCGGGCAGCGTTCAGATCGCGCTGGACCTGCCGGACGGGGAACAGAAAAATTTCTTTGAGCGCCTGCATTTTGACCGCGCGCTGGACTTGGAATTCGGCCGCACTGAAAAGCCGATGATGCCGCAAAAGTGGGGGCCGGTAGAACGGGCGACCGTTTCTTTTGGGCACGGAATCGCCGTGACGCCTATGCATATCTTATTGGCGGTGAATGCCGTTACAAACGGCGGAATTTATATTCAGCCGACTTTATTAAAGCGCGGAGTCGGGCGGATTATGGGCGAAAGAATTGCCCCGGCCGCGGTTTCCGCGCCGCTGCGCGACATTATGTTCAAGATTTCCGAAGACGGATCCGGGCGCAAGGCAAGAATCGCTGGCATTAAAATCGGCGGAAAAACTGCGACCGCTGAAAAACGAGTAAATGGAAAAATAGACAAGTTCAGAAATCTTACCGCATTTGTGGGCGTCTTTCCGATAGAGGCCCCGCAATACACTATTCTGATAGTATTGGACGAGCCGAAAGGGACCGCGGATTCATACGGCTTGCGGACTGCGGCGTGGAATGCTGTGCCGACCGCCGGCGCGGTGTTAGACACAATATTACCACTATTATTTTAACTTCGTTTTGCTCACCGGTTTTCTTGCGGGCGGTGGCGGGGGAACCGTGGGCGTTTGCCCAC
>JAIRZE010000025.1 GCA_031267375.1 Rickettsiales bacterium
TGACATTGCCCTGGCTGATCGGCAAGGGGCCGATGCTGATATCCTTTGCTGTTTCAAAAGCTGTCCGGCAGCCGGACAGTCCGGCGCCTGCGGGCGCGGCATTGCTTGCGGATACGGACGCTATGTTTATGACAGAATACCAAGAATATCGCATAAACGAAATTATCCGGGCGGCGGCGAAGACGGCGGCCGATACCGCCTTGCAATCCGCGGCGAATAATCAAAGCGTGTGGCTGGGGCTGGGCGCGGCGGTGTATTCGTACGCCACGACTGCGGCGGAAACGCGATCTTGGGACAGCTTGCCGAAAAAAATATGGCTGGAAAGAAAGGATAAAGGACAATGGACAATGGACAAAGGCGACAAAGATATCTTGATTGATTTGAAAAATAATAATAGAATTGTTTACATACGCTTATAACTTTTTTTGACAAGGCAAAGCCTTGTCATCCCCGCGCAGGCGGGGATAGGGCTCTAAAATTAAAGAACAATTTAATTTATTAGCCCTATTCCCGCCTTCGCGGGAATGACAAAAGTACTTAGTATTTTTGTAAATTTTATATAAAAAACAAATGGAGAAAAAATATGAAAAAATTTATGCCTTATGCATTGTGCCTTGGACTCTGCGCCTGCGCCGGGGTAGAGGTCGTGGATCTGAATGATAAAAGCGAGGTTGCCGGCTTGACCAATGTTATGGAACTGGAATACCGCGACTGGGAAAGCACCGCGGCCAAAATGACGGACAGTATGTTAAAGTCCGGCGGATTCGCCCGCGTGCAAAATCCCGTTGTCGCAATGGGCAGAATGACGAATGATACTATGCAGCGGTTTGACACTGATATTCTGATAAAGAAAATCCGCACGGCTTTGGTGAACAGCGGACGCGCCCAGGTTGCGACGAACTTTACCGGCGAAGACGCGACATCGGATAAAGTCCGCGGAGTGCGCGGCAATGCGGAATACGACGCGGGAACGATAGTTTCAAAGGGAACATTGGTTGCGCCGAATATGTCGCTGTCCGGAAAAATGATTCAGCGTAATATAGATTTGCATACCTGCTGGCTGTGCCGCGAGCGGGATCGCGTGGAATACTATCTGCAATTGACTCTGACGGATGCGAAAACGGGACTGAGCGTTTGGGAAGACGAGCAGCCGATAGTAAAGGAAGGCAAATACGCCCCCGGCTGGTAATTTTCGTTTTGCCTTTCTATCCGTGTTGTTCGCGAAAGAGGGTTGGCGTGTATGTTAATACACTTGCCAACCCTTTTTCACGAACAATCGGCACAAAATATCCAAATCCGATTTGGTCCGCGCTTTGCGCGGATTAAAAATTTACTTTGTAAATTTTGATGGAATTATTTTATTTTTGTCCCTGTGCGGGGATCAAATTTTTCACGGCCGACAACAATAACATCGTCTTTCAAAATCGGCGCAATTTGTTTCTTTACCGCCGATCGCCAATATGCGGCGCCGCTGGCTGTATCTATTCCATACAAATTCCCATCCGTCGCAACCACGAATGCCGCATTGTCCGTTAATATAAAATTATACTGAACCCCGATATTCAGGCACCAGATTTTTTTCCCATTTGAATCTTTGATCTTGCAAAACGCATCCCCCAGGCCGCCGGCATATACAGCCTTGTCCGCGATTTGCGCAGACGCCACTATGTCCGTCATTCCGGCGCCGCCCGTCATATTGCTTTCCCGATAAATATCCGCGACCCACGCGACATAGCGGGTTTTCGCATTCACTTTCACCAATTCCCCGGTGGACAAGCCCGCATAGACAAAGTCGCCATTACAGGCGGGCGTACGCACCCCTGCGACAAAATTATCCGTGGCAAAGCCGCTGAAAATCTTTTTATCCCCGTCCCAGACTACATTGTTATTGTCTTGGCGATAAGGGCAGGGCGACAAGGCCAAAGGACCTTGGTCAAAGGACGAAGGAAGCGCTTCATTCAACACAACGACTTCGTTATTGTCAAAGACCGATTCGCGCGTTCCCGGCAGAATCGGATCCTGCTTTGCGCAACCAAGCAAAAGGCAAAAGGCAAAAGGCAAAGGGCAGAAAGCAATCTGTGCGAGAATTTTATTTTTTAATGAAAATGTTTGATTAAGTCGCATTTGCCTTTTGCCCTATGCCTTTTGCCTTATTTCAATGTTTCTGCTGTGGCGGAAATGCTGGCTGGCGCGTTCTTGTCGTTAATAATTTTATCAAGCCAGATATTCGCATTCGCCGCATCATTCGCAGCCGCGTATTTTTGCGCCACCAGCAGCATTCCAGTATAATAAAACGGGCTGCGGCTTGTCAGCACTGGCTTCATAAATTCATAAAACTCTGTCGCCGTCATTTTATCGCCGGACCTTCCGGCCAAGTGTATGCGCGCCAGATCGCGGAAATCGCGCGTAGCGCCGTTATTCGCCAGTTCCGCCAGCACTGCGTCATCTTTTGACAGCATTGCCGATTGAAACGCCGCCAGGTCCCCGGTCGCGCCGCGGGTATTCTTTGCAAGCGCCGCCAATGCGGGCGCGTCCATATTCTCTATCGCTTGTTCATAAGCCATTGCCGCCGCGATGCGAGATTGATGATGAAAATGCCGGAACATTTGCACGCCTGCGACAAGTATGACCGCCGCGATCGCCGCCGCTATTAAAGGCTTTTGATATTTGCGCACGAATTCAAGTGTTTTTTCTGCGTGGACTTCCTCGCTTATTTCGCGGTACAAGGCATCTTCGCTGTGATCTGCGGCTGTTTTTGCGGGCAATTTAGCCGCTTTGCGTCCGGATAGTATGCTGGCCATTGAAAAATCTCCTGTTTGCAATTATATTTAATGGTGTTTATAGTATAGAAATAATGAAAAAGCAAATCAAGGAATCATTACCTGTTATTTCAATGCCCAGCCCGATTATGGCGCGGGGCGTGTCTGACGAAGCCGGACTGGAACAATATATTCAATCCGTTCAGAAATTTCCAATACTGACCGCAGAGCAAGAATACGAATACGCCGCAAAATGGCGGAACTTTCACGACAAGCTGGCGGCAGAGCAGCTGGTCGCCAGCCACCTGCGTATGGTGGTATCCGTTGCATACGATTTCAAGAATTACGGAATTCCGATCGGGGATCTAATAGCATCCGGCAATCTGGGCCTGATGCAGGCCTTGCAGAAATTTGAGCCAGAGCGCGGATTCCGCTTTTCCACATACGCTATGTTCTGGATAAAGGCGGAAATTTACGAAACCATTCTGAATAACTGGTCCATTGTAAAGATAGGTTCGTCCGCGAATCAAAAGCGGGTCTTTTTCAATTTATCCCGTGCGAAAAAAGCCCTGGGGATTATGGACAGCCGTTTGTCCGGAGAGCAAGTTCAAAAAATCGCGAATTTTTTACAGGTGCCGGAATCCGATGTGGCGCGTATGTCAACGCGTATGTCCGCGCGGGATTTGTCTTTGAACGCGCCCGCGCATAACGATGACAGCGACGGCCGCGATGTGCTGTCAAATATGACAGACGATTCGGACGGCATAGAAGATACTCTGGAACAGCGAGAGTTTCGTATTCGCGGCCGCGAGCTATTAAAAAAGCACTTGGCTGAATTGTCAGAGCGGGACAGGGCGATATTAATCGCGCGGCGATTGTCCCAGCCGGCGCAGACCCTGGAAATGCTTTCGCAAAAGTACGGTATATCGCGCGAGCGGGTCCGCCAGATAGAAGAAAGGGCGTATGCGAAATTGCGTTCCGCCATTCTGGCGGAAACGCAAAGGGCAGAAGGCAAAGGGCAAAAGGCAGGAGAATAAGAATCAAATGATAAAGACAAAAGATATAATCATAAATCGTTTTACTGGGTTGTTTGCCTTCTGCCTTTTGCCTTTTGCCTTTTGCGACGCAAATGCTTACGAATACAATAATGGCCGGTTTGCAGCAAAGCTGACAGGATCCGGCGCAGTCGGCGCTTTTAATGCAAAATCAAAGGATGCGGATGTCATAGGCGACTGGCGCATTCGCGGCCAGGCCAATTATGCCGTCGCATCCGGAATGTCTTTGGGGGCGGTATATTCAATTGACGATTTGGCGACCTGGCAGGGATATTATGCCCGCGACGCGTTTTTGTTTTTTGAAGACAAAGAATACGGGCGTATAGAAATTGGGATGACGGCTGATATTGCGTCCAAGCTGGGGGTTGGATTGCCCGATGTCGGATCTTTGCGAATAAACGACTATCCGATTTTTTACAAGGAAATTCAGCCGAACGGCGCCGTGATTTCCAATACCACTGCTACATCTGGAAAATATGACTTGCGTGCAAGTATTGCGACAATTCCAACAAACGACTGGCAATTCGGCGCATCTGTCGCGCCGGTGTCAGATCACTTCAAATATGCCGCGGACTTTGGCGCAAAGTGGCGGCACCCGGACGGAAAGACAAAAACAGCCCTTTCATTGGGCGGCGGATTTATTTCCGCCCCGGAAAATTTTGTAGCGGATATTTACGCGCCGCGCTTGACCGCGGATTGGCGCGCCCAAGCTTCCGCCGGATTAAACCTGCAATATAACAGCTGGCTGTTCGGACTGACGGGCCGCGCGATATATGACCAGAATGCGATAGGCGTTGCCAGCGACGGCATTGTTGGCGGTATTGGCGCCAGCTATGACTTGTTAAAGTACAGCGTGTCTGCGTCGTATCTGATTTCCGATACGGGTATATGGGAAAGCGCCGCGCCGGATTATATCGCGCATACTGGACTTTTATCTTTCCGTTATAAATATAGCGAGAATGTAGGTATGTGGATAAGCGGCGGCATTACGACCGGGACACCGTTTATAGGCGCAGGACTCGCTGGAAAATTCTAATAGCCAACAGCCGTCAGCCCCTAGCCCATAGTCAAAAAGTCTATTTGACTGATGACTATGGACTATGGGCTGACGGCTGTTGGCTACATCAAGCAGGCCAAGGCGGCGCCGGTATTTTTCAGCATCAGCCAGCCTATGCGATACTCTGTCGCGTACACTGTCAGCATAAACAAGGCCAGTATTCCAATAACCAGGATAACATTATTCTTTTTTCCCTTCATACAATACACGCTGATATTATAAAGCAGGAATAATATATAACCGTCTACTATCAGGCTGACAATCCACACGCTTATGCAATTAAACGCCAATGCGTTCAGGACCAGAATCGCAGGGTATATAAAGAATACCGACGCCAGGCCTTTTATCGCGATTTCCCAATCCCGCTCGCCCCCTGTTATTTCGGATATCAGCATCAATACGCCGCCCAATACGAACAGCAATGCGACGGCCAGCACCGGGACTATGATAATAGCGGTGAACACGCTGCCGATCGTAATCGTCGCGCCGCCGACCAGGCGCAGTACCAAGACAAGCACGCCGCCCAGCAGACCGTACAAAAAAGCCTTCATCATAGATTCATCCAGATTGCCGTCGGCGACTATCTTTGTAAAGAACTGCTTTGGCCGGGTCAGTATAGACCAGATGTGCGATGTCCATTTCTTGATTTTTTGTTTCATAGCCGAACTCCCGTTTGCTTATGCGATAAATTTACTTTATAATCAAAAAAAATACAACGGAAAAAGATATGCTTAAAATCACAATCGCGGGACGGCCGAATACCGGAAAATCTACGCTGTTCAATCAACTGACCGGAACGCGCGACGCGCTGGTGCACGATCGTCCGGGGGTGACCCGCGACGCGGTGTCCGGAAAAATGAAAGACATCGCAGCAGAGCTGACAGATACTGCGGGCCTGGAAAACGCAAAATCCGGAATCGGAAAGCTGGCAACGGATATGTCGCTGCGCGCGATTGCCGCAAGCGACGCCATACTGTTCGTAGTAGACGGACGCGCCGGAATAACAAATGATGATATTGAATGGGCAAAAATAATAAGGACAAAAGGACAAAAGGACAAAAGGACAAAACCGGTTTTACTATTGGTTAACAAAGCTGAATCAGCGAAGCGGTTAAGCGATATTCACGATTTTTACAAACTGGGATTCGGAGAGCCGGCCTTGATCTCTGCCGAGCATAAGACCGGATTGGAAGCGATTTATGAATTTATAGATGGGCAGATGGACAAAAGGGCAAAAGGACAAAATGCTGCGGATACAGATAACGAATGTCCATCTGACCATTTGCCCATTTGTCCTTCGGCAACGCTCCGCGTAGCGGTAATGGGTCAGCCGAATGTCGGAAAGTCCACTTTTATAAATACTGTTTTGGGTGAAACCCGCGTTATTGTAAAGGACGAGCCTGGAATCACCCGCGACACAATAAAAATCCCGGCTCATTATTACGGCCGCGATCTGGTCATAATGGATACCGCCGGCTTGCGCCGCAAGGCTGGAATCACAGACGATGTGGAAACCCTATCCGCGTTGAAATCTTTGGATGCGATTGAAAAAACGGATATGGTGATTCTGGTTGTTGATTCCACCCGCGATATAGAAAATCAAGCCCTGGGCATTGCCGGCCGCGTTTATGACGCCGGAAAAATCCTGTGCGTGGCCTTGAACAAATGGGACTTGGTGGATCCGGATTTGCGCGAAGAAAAATTGCTGAAATTAAAAAAACAGTTTGCGAATTCATTTCATCAGATTATAAAGCCTTTGATTTTGCCAATATCCGCGGAAAAGGGGACCGGCGTTAAAAATCTGTTCAAGCGGATTTATGAATTGTGGGATATATCGCAGTCGCGCGCGCCGACAAGCCTTATCAACCGCACGATTGAGAAATTGGTGGAAGCGCGCCAGCCGCCTATGTCGCGGTTAAAGCGTCCTATGCGGATAAAGTTTGCGACTCAGATTGCAGAGCATCCGATTCGCATTCGCATAAATGTGGGCGGTGCGTCGGATATTCCGGAAAGCTATACGCGTTATTTGCGGCGCGGCCTGGCCAAGGCTTTGAACTGGGAGCAACTGCCGATTTTTGTGGAATACACGAAAACAGAGAACCCATTTGAGAATTAGCAATTAATTGATAATTTATTTTTCTTATGATAAAAAAACACGATGCACATCCCCACTATTCCAGTAGTTCCTTGCACCGAATTGTTTTTATAATAACCGAATTATCCAAATAAGTCAAAATATTATATTGTTTTTATTAGTGTTTACGGATGTAGTTATTGTTCTTTTTTGACAAGCCTTTGGCTTGTCATTCCCGCCTGCGCGGGAATGACAAAACTACTTCGTAGTTTAATTAGATACTTGTTATATAGTGCAATTAATTGCTAATTGCGCATTGCTAATTGATAATTTCCCGCGTCTCTTTCTTTATCGGGTCAAAGTACCGCGGGCGGCCGGGATAACCCATCGCGCGATGATGCGCCGGTATCAAAAATTCCGGCAAAGGACTCGCTTTTCCCATCATAACTTTCGTATGCAGTTTTTTCTGAATTTCCGTTTTATTCAGATACCAGCGCTCTTGGCTGGCCTCTATTGGCCTGTTGTAAAAACCCTGGAACAAGACAATCAATTTGTCTTCCGGCAGCTTTAATATATCCATAGGAGTATAAAGCTCTGACTCTTCCGTTGATTCCGAAACCTTGCCTTTGTCGTCCTTTTTCTCTTTTATCTGCATTTTCTTGCCGATCATATTGCTGAAATTCTGCGCGTCTTCCATACTGTTCTGGCGCAGTATTATCTTTACCGCCGTCGTTGAAATAATCGTCTGCGCCGCGTCCGGACCGTATTTTTCCCGTATCTGCGCAATATCCTGTCCAATAAACAGATAAGAAATCCGCTGTCCGCGCCCGACATCGGGCCCTTGGATAACAGCCTGCAATTTTTGCATTTTCGGAAATTCGTCCAACACAAACAGCACATCGCACGGCCCCATTTTCCCACCCGCCGTTTCCATATTCGGCGTATTGACCAACAAATAAGAGCTCATAAGTTCAATAAATATTCCGGTTATCGGATTCAATGCCTGGGCGTCTACCATATTGATGGACAAGTATACCGTGACAGGCTTTACTTTTCCGTCCCTGGGGTCAATCATTCCGCGCAGATCGCTGAAATGAAAATCGCTGTGGCTGGTCCTGTTGCGCACCGCCGCGTTCCGGAATATCCCCAGGCCTGACATAACGGTTGATATGATAGATCCGCGTTCCTTGTCCGGCGTATTCGCAAGCTGCGTCAATTCCAAAATAGCGCGGTGGGCGTATGCGTAGGTCAAAGC
>JAIRZE010000080.1 GCA_031267375.1 Rickettsiales bacterium
TGAAACTTTGGGGCGTGTCTAATCAAACGGCCGGCGTCGCCTTGCGCACCGCTTTGTTCGGAAACGATTCGTTCCGGTACAAAGAGGCCGGCAAAGAGCATCCGATAGTTCTTGAATTCGCGGGCGTTTACAAGACCCAGGATTTGTTCGGCAGCGTGTACTTGTCCACTCCAAAGGGCTTGGTCCCTATGACAGAGCTGGGCGCGGTGCAGGAAACCCAGACCAGTCCGAACATCCGCCGCATAAACAAAGAGCGCATTACAGAAATAGACATAAATATCGGGAAATCAACAATCGGCCCGGTGCAAAAGAAAATCCAATCAGTGCTTTCTGAAATAAATTTTGAAGCCGGATACAGCGCGTCTTTCGGCGGAATGTCGGAAATGCAGGCGGAATCCACGGGGGAGATTGGAATGGCCTTTATGCTGGCGATTATTCTGACCTTTATGATTCTGGCGGCGGTGCTGAATTCGCTTGCGCATCCGTTTACTATCGCGACCAGTATTCTCTTTTCTTTCGCCGGCGTGTTTGTTATGCTGTTCTTGACGGGGGCCAGCATCAACATAGCGGCATTGCTTTCTTTCGTTATGCTTGTTGGGCTGCTGGTCAGCAATAATATTCTGTTGCTGGAACCGACAATACACGAAATGAGCCGCGGCGTCGCTTTGAAAACCGCGATGTGGGAACAGTTCGTCAGCAAAACGCGTATGATGCTGATGACTACGATAGCCGTAGCGACGGGCCTGATCCCCCAGCTGTGGTCTTCGGACGGGGCGAAAGTATCAATGGCGGCGGTCATAATCGGCGGAGTAATGGCGTCGCTGTTCTGGACATACTTTGTGACCCCGGCGCTGTTTGTCATTATGGAAAAACTAAGGAATAAAAAATGAAAGACGAAGTGCGGGTAGTGCTTTTTGACTTTGATGGAACCCTGTCCGCGGGTGATGCAAACAGCGGATTTTGGAAATACTGTTTTGCGCATTCATTGCGGCCCTGGTTTTTTCTGCCGATCGTTTTATTTGGATTTTTAATAAAGCCGTTTAACAAAGGCGGCGTTTTCTGGCGGCAATGCGCGCGCTGTTTTTTAACGCCGGATATGGTAAAAAAGTTAGCGCCGGGTTTTATAAAACTGCACCGAAAAAAAAGATTTGCCTGGGCCAAGGATACAATTGCGCGCGAAAAGGAATGGGGGCGCTTGGCGATATGCATTTCAGCAGGCCCGGACTATTTGATATTGCCGCTGGTAAAGGATATGGGATTTGATTTGATTATCTGCACGGAAACGGACAAACGCCGGCCTTGGAAATTAAAGTTTTTATGCTGGGGAATAAATAAAGTAATTGCTTTGACGGCGTGGGAAGTAAAAAACAACATCCGCGCGCGTGTTATTAAAAGTTTTTCCGATCATCCCAGCGACGCCCCTATGATGGGAATCGCAGATGTCTGCATTTGGGTAAATCCAAAGACAGGAGAATTTCGGAATATTTAATCTTCCCCGAATTCCAGTTCTTTCAATTTTTCCGCGCGGGGGGTGATCTTTGCTATGCTGGTTTGCAAGTCCGTCAAGTCTTCCGTCGTATTTTGAAAGTGTTTCGCAACCGCAGCCGCCCTTGTTCCCAGCCGCCCCAAATCATTCAGCAGCAAATCCAATTCCTTCTTTATCTTCGCCGCGACACGCTTTATCTTTATATCGCTCAGCACCGCCCTTATCGTATTCAAAGTCGCCCACAATGTCGCAGGGGAAACTATGAAAACCTTTCGTTTCGCCGCGTAATTTATCAGGTCCGGAAAGTCCCTGTGCAGGCTGGCAAATATAGATTCCGCCGCTATGAACATCATTGCGTTTTCCGCAGTCTTGCCAGAAATTATATACTTTGACGCGATTGCGTCTATATGGGTGCGCACATTCAATTCAAACTGTTTCCGCGCCAGTTCGCGCTCGTTCGTATCAGCAGCGGATTCCATTCTATCAAATGCTTCCAGTGGAAATTTGCTATCTATCACCATATCCCCCGGCGGATAAGGCAGCTTTATTGTGCAGTCAGGCCGCACCCCGTTTTCGCCGCGCTGAAATTCGTATGTTTCCGGCGGCATAATGTCTGCGACCAGTTCTTCCAGAATAAATTCTCCGAATCGTCCGCGCGCCTGCTTGTTCCCCATCAGGACATTTTTGAAGCTGGCTATGTCGCTGCCTATTATCTTCAAATCGGTTGATGTTTGGGCCAGGGCGCCCAGCCGCTCTGCCAGGCGCTCTCGCAGTCTGGCGTTATCCTCGCGCAGGGCGGACAAGTCCGGTGCGGCCGGTTTTCTGCTTAAAATAGTCAGCAGCAGCGCGATTATTACAACAATACCGGCAATTATAAAAATATTAGACATTTCGCAATCCTTTGATATCATTATGATAGCAAAGGTTATTAAAAATGGAATTAAAATTTTGCGGCGATTTGATCCTGCGCGAAGTCTGCGTCCCGGTTGCGGATATTGCGGGCTTGCGCTGCGAGCTTGACGGAATGCTGGCCATTATGAATGCAGAGCAGGGCGTCGGTTTGGCCGCGCCCCAGGTCGGCATCTTGCAGCGCTTTTTCATAATGCAAAATCCTGATACAAAAGAATTATGGGTTGTGATAAATCCGAAAATTCTTGAACTTGACGCGGAAACAAAAATTATGGAAGAAGGATGCTTGTCTGTTCAAGACGATGCGGGCCCTGTTTATGCCGATGTTTCGCGTCCGAGATCCATAATTGCCGAATGGTTGGATGAAACCGGCGCCTCGCGCAATAAAAAACTGGACGGACTGGCGGCGCGGATTTTTCAGCACGAATACGATCACTTGGACGGCAAATTATTCATAGATTATCTGTCATCCGTAAAGCGCGAACAGATTATGCGGAAAACCAAAAAGAAGAAATAAATGCGGTTGATTTTAATGGGCACTCCGAATTTCGTTGTGCCGATTTTTGAAAGGATTGCAAGCGGGCACGAAATCGCGGCTGTCTTTACGCGCGCGCCAAAGCCCGCTGGCCGCAAAAAACTTCTGACAAAGTCCCCTGTGCATATCTGGGCCGAATCGCGCGGAATTCCAGTTTACACAGATGTGAATGATATAGAGATAATAAAAGGACAAAAGGACAAAGGGACAAAAGGGCAGGCTATGAACGAAATGTCCTTTTGTCCGTCTGACCTTTTGTCCATAGATTACATTATCGTTGCCGCGTATGGCGTTATCCTGCGCGATAATGTTTTGAACTTTGCGCCGTGCGTAAATATTCACCCCAGCGATTTGCCAAAGTATCGCGGGCCGTCGCCGATGACTACCGCTATATACAATGGTGATAAAACTTCTGCTGTGTGCTTGATGCAGGTGGCGCCGGCCGTGGATTCCGGCGATATTCTGGCGTGCCGCGAATTCTATATCGGCGAAGACGATACGATCGCAGACATTGAAAATAAAGTATCGCAAATCGGTGGCGATATGCTTGTGGACTATTTAAGCGCGCCCGAAAATTATCAGCCCGCGCCGCAAGTCGGCCAGCCGTCTTTTACGCATAAATGGACCGGGGCGGACGAGGTAATAGACTGGTCAAAATCGCCGCGGGAAATTCATAATCAAATCCGCAGCATCGGCGGTCGGACAAAGATAAACGGAATTGATGTGAAAATTTTGGAAACAAAGTTGGTGGATGATAAACTGGAAATTATGCGGATTCAGCCGAATGGAAAAAATCCGATGCCGATGCGTGATTTTCTAAACGGTCTGCGCGGTGCGGAACTTACAATAGGGGAATGAAATGACAAAGAAATACTTGTGCCATTTTTTTAATATGACTTGCAAATCATTTGATTGCGCCTGTGTAAAATGCGACAAAGACAAAAGCGTTTTCGGGATCTGCAAAAACTGCGAAACTTATCCGTACAGATTTATAGATTCTTTGCGCGAAAAATATTTCGGTTCTCCGGAAGAAAGGGCCGAGGCCGAGACGAAGGAATCCATACGCGCAAGAAAATGCAAAAAATGCCTGATACGCGAATTTAACAAATCTTCGGCTCAGACAATCGCAATCGTGGTTGAAGAGTTCAATGACAGCCAGGTTTATGGATAACTATGCCGCGGTACAAACTGACTCTTGAATATGACGGGACGACTTTGGTCGGCTGGCAGACCCAGGATCACGGAGCGTCCGTGCAATCTCTGTTGCAGGATGCGATTTATAAATTCTGCGGGCACCGCGTGTCGGCTATGGCGGCGGGCCGCACGGATGCCGGCGTTCACGCGGATGCTATGACCGCGCATTTTGATATTCCGAATGATGCGGACAATGATACCGTAATGCGCGCGCTGAATTTTTATTTGGTTGGAAAACCGATTGCGGTATTAAATTGCGAGCGCGTAGGCGAAGATTTTCATTCTCGTTTTTCCTGCACTCGCCGCAATTATAGGTATGTTATTTTGAACCGCGCCGCGCCGGTTGTATTGGATAAAAACAAAGTCTGGTGGATTCCGCGCCCGCTGGATATATCCGCGATAAAAGCGGCCGCCGCGCAATTGATCGGCCGGCACGATTTCACAAGTTTTCGCGCCAGCGAATGCCAGGCGAAAAGTCCGGTAAAGACTTTGGATTCCGCGAATGTAAAGCAGGACGGCGACAAGATAATTCTGGAATTTTCAGCAAAATCGTTTTTGCATCACCAGGTGCGGAATATGGTCGGAACTTTGGTTGAAATCGGACTGGGCAAGCCGTTGGATATGGAAAAGATTTTTGCGGCGAAATCGCGCAGCGCGGCGGGGCCTACGGCGCCAGCGTCCGGCTTGTATTTTGTTTCCGCGGATTATTGATTTGTATTTTTTACACCTGAGCTATTTTTGATATGTATCTGCTTTCCCGGAAATAGTTTTTTCAGAGAATTTATATAACCGAAGTTTTTCTCATCTTTCAGGCATCTTGACACGCGGGTTATTGTTGCGACGCCGCAATTTAATTTTACCGCAATATCTTGCTGACGCAGTTTTTCAAAACAGATATCGCTATGTCCTACTAAACATTACTTTTTTTCTGGTGAATACACTTGAAGTGTATTCGCCAGAAAAAAAGTTCCACAAATTTTACAATGCGTTATCTATTAAAAGATTTTTCTTTAAGATATTCGTTGAATTTATTTGGGGCTCTCAATTCTTTTGGTGTTTTCATTTGTAAATTTCGTATAGCAAAAGTAAATTTATTCGCACTAAAAAAACGGTTTACTTGAATTTCTAAATCTGCTGCCCCGCTTAGATTATCATAACTGCCGCCAAGATTATTATCCAGGGTATAAAATACATTGGAAAATCCCGCAGTAAAATTTGTATCCGGTCGTTGATCAGTAATGTTTCCCCGTAATTTTTCTATGTAATATACATCATCTTTAAGGTGAGAATAATTAAGTTTTTCACGAAGTTTGTAATACAAGTTTGGGTTTAACGCTATTGCATAAAGGAGTCCAATTTGTCCTTGATAATCTCTTTTTTCGTTAAGAAAATGCTGATTTTCTTGCAAATAACCTGCAAGAAATGAAAAGAATTTTTTTAATTTTTCTTTCACTGGTTCAAGGTCCCCGTCAAAAACACCTTTAATATTTTTGTCCGCATCACTTAAATTAAGCTTATCTTCTGTAAAATATGCCATTATAAATCCTTTTGGTTCTTGGTTTCCCAAAAGGTGGCGGGATTCTGAAAAAATCATTGGGAAATGACCGTGACCGCTTTCAACATATGACGGACACAATCCCGCCATTAGCGGGATATGTTTTTCTGTGCTTATCCTTGCACATTCCCAATGAGATTTTTCAGGTCTCAGTTTCCTCTTGGATACATTAGAATTATAACAGAAATTTTATAAAAAATCAAGATATGCCGTTTAATCATTAGAAAGTGGTGTTTTGCAGGACATAGCGATAATGTTCATATAAGTGCGCAATGTTATTTGCTGTTGGTTCTAATGTTGCGTAATGACAATTTTTTTTCTGGGAACAGACGCGTCATAACTGTTGTATAACCGAAATTTTTCTCATCTTTCAGACATCTTGACACACGGTTTACCGTTGCGACGCCGCAATTTAATTTTGTCGCAATATCTTGCTGGCGCAGTTTTTCAAGAGCAAGCAATTGCGCAATATTCCAGCGTTCCGATAATTCGCGAATTTCCGTAGGTGTGCATAAGTCATTCAAGAGATTATAAAATTCTTTTTCTGTTTTTATAACACTGAATGCTTTGTATAAATTCAACATAAATCGCCCCTTTTAGTTTGTTATATTATTCTATCATTCTAGAATACTAGAATTCTAGTATTCTAGAATGATAGAATCAAGCATAAAAAATAATAAAGATATACAAAATATATACAGATGTTTTTTATTCGCTAATTTTCTTAATCGGCTTATGCCACTGGCGGTTGTTCGGCGTGAATTTTATTCTTCCGCTTTTATAAATCACAAAGCCACCTTGCAAAGTTCTTGCCTTGCAATCCGGCGCATCTATTTGCAAATACGAAACCAAGAAATCATTATTGTTGCACAGCGAATTCATATTTCTATACAGCGGCATAAATTTTTGAGTATATGCCAGACTCCATTCCGGCGTCGTATAAATGCAGAGCGCTCTTTCACATTTCACAGAATATCTCTCGCCGTCAAAGCCTTTGCGTATCGTCGTATGCTGATCCGTTATCGTTTCATAGTTTGACTGCTGCCACGCGCTGAAAGTAAAATAATGCGCGCTGGATTTTGATCTGTTGAATTGCAATTTTCCGTCGTCCCGCATAAACGCCACCAATTCGTGATCCCCTGTCGCATAAAATATAGGCTTTGGATTCATCGCGGTTATAAGTGTGAAAGTCATAAAGCAAACGGCAAACGCCAAATATTTATTTTTTTTGTTTTGTATAAACATTAGTATAAGCAATCCGCATACTGCAATTATTAAAGCAATTCCCGGCACTGTCGGAATTTGTATTTGCGCGAACGGCAATTCCGCTATCCAATTCGCAATCCCCAGCGTCCAATCATAGACACTGGCCGCACAGCCGGTCAGGCACAGCATTACCAGCGGCATAATCAATAGCGAGAATATCGGCAGGCAGATCAAATTTCCCAGCAGAGAATACAAGGGCAGAGAATGAAAGTTATACGCCACGAACGGCGCCGTAAAAATCGTGCAGACAATCGTTGTTTGAATCATTATGATAATCGCACGCCAAATCTTTTTCAGCCACCCGGTTTTTTTGAACTCTGATTTTCCAAAGAACCATATCATTCCGAAAATCGCCGCGAATGACATTTGAAATCCTGGTTCCAACAGATAATGCGGGCACAGCATCAGCAGCGCCGCAAACACCAATCCCGCGTTCCGCATCGTAAAGACATTTCTTCCGAAAATAAACGCCGCAAACATCAGGCTGGTCATCAGAAAAGCGCGCTGGGTCGCGACATCCGCGCCGCTGAGAAATAAATAAAACAGCAATCCGGCCGCGG
>JAIRZE010000032.1 GCA_031267375.1 Rickettsiales bacterium
ATTTCCGGCGGCGCGGATTTTCTGCAAGAATGAGAGTCCGTCCATTCCAGTCATCATTCTGTCCAATACTATGGCGTCGGGAATGATGCGGTCCAGGATTTTGGCGGCGGATTCGGCGCTGTCCGCGGTTATGACATTAAATTTTGCAGTTTCGCCCGTGGCGGCGCCGGACGCGACAAAGCTGGGCGCGGCCGATGCGCGCAAACCTTTTGCCAGCGCGCCCCGCAGCATTTCATCATCATCAATAATCAGAACTGTTTTTTGCATAATCAAATTATAATAAATCGCTCTGTTAAACAATTTGGAGCTTATATAAAGCTCGGTGCGAATTCCCCTTCCCAAAGGGAAGGGGAATTGCCACCGATTTTAATACCAAAATAAAAAGTTTAACATAGTATAATCAATAATCATTATAATGATTAACGATTATTGATTAAAGACTATTTCTCCATCGCTTCCACGGCGTATTCGCCGGGCTGTATAGTTTGCAAGCCGCTGCCAACGCCAGAGCCCCCTTCCTGCAACGCTGCTTTGAATTTCATTCCGCTGTTCGTAAACTCTGTCTTGAACAGCGCGTATCCCGTGCCGCCCCCGGTCGTCGGCCCTTGCAGGCCCAGCGAATAATATCCGCCGATAATTCCATAGTCCAGATCTATATAATCCACATTCAGCATAATTGAAACATTCGTCATTCCGTCGCTGGTCATATTGCAAGTAAATTCGCGGTTGATCAAAGTCGCCTGGGAATTTACAGGAACGACTATGTCCATAACGGTCGGCTCGCACCGGCGGTCTATTCCGTTTACCAGAAATTCGTATGTTATGCCGATCGTGGCCTTGGACAGGCCGGTGGATAAATTCACCTGGGAAATCGTCGCCTTTGGAATTTTCACCATAGCGTTCGCGGCGCCCGCCCGCACTGGCAATGAAATTCCGGATTGCAGGCACGCGCGGTTAAAAGGATCGGCCTCGCAAATATAAACCCGGCTGTGCGCGTTCATCATAAACATATTCGCGATAGAGTTAAAAAGAAAAGTCCGCGTGATCTTTTCATTCAGCCGAGTGCAGCCGAAATCGCGGCAAATCACGGTCGGCTTGTCCGCAAAGTAAACGCCCGGATGCTGCGCGAATTCCGAATTGCGCGCGGCTATGATATTATCGTCATAGTTCAGCGAGTCCGTGCGCTCCATAAAATTATGTTCCGGAATAAAATTCGGATCGTCCGGATATGCATAGTAAGATTGAACCGGAGTTTCCGTATAAACGGTTTGCAGATCGTAAAAATTATCAGCAGAGAATGCGCGCAAAGGCAACAGAATCGCCGCCGCAATTATTGCCGCTTTCCAAAGAGAATTTCCGCCTGCGCGTTTTGCCGTATAAATTTTTCTTGCCATAACCGCACCTTTTCCTATTTTTATGATAGATGTTAGAACAATCGTGCCCGGCGTGTCAAAGCAAAAATTCAGTGGTTAGTGGTTAGTGGTCAGTTGTCAGTGGTTAGGGGTTAATTGAATTGTTGAAAAATAGTTGTCCAATATATTGGGCACTTCATTTAATAATCATTAACGCTGACCTCTAACCACTGACCCCTGACCACTTTTTTATTGCTTTTCACAATTCAAATGTTCTATAAATGCATCGTATGAAATAAAAAGAAAGGCTTTCCTATGGTAGATCTGGTAATTCCCGGGGATGCGGGCAAACTGCACGCCGTTTATCACAAATCAGCAAACGAAAACGCGCCGCTGGCCGTAGTCCTGTCCGGCAATCCGCGCGCCGGGCATCATATGAACGACCGCGTTTCCTATGGCGTTTTCCGCGCATTTATTGACATAGGCTTTTCCACTGTGCGCTTTAATTACCGCGGCGTAGGGGAATCCGACGGAACGCTGGGCACGACAAGCGACAATATGCTGGACATTGCGACGGTCATAGACTGGATTCAAAATCAGAATGACGACAGCGATAAAATCTGGCTGGCCGGGCACGGCTTGGGCGCCTGGTATGTGTTGCAGGCGATGATGCGGCGGCCCGAAGTCAGCGGCTTTGTGCTGGTTTCGCCGGATCCGGCATTGTCTGACTTTGCGTTTTTATCGCCGCGGCCGAACCGCGGGCTGTTGATTCAGGGCGCGGCAGAGCCCCAGGATTCGCTGGATTTTTCGCCGCATCTGACGGCATTGCTGAAAAAGCAGGCCCAGATAGATTTGGAAACGATCCGCGTAAGGGGCAGCGATGCAAAGTTTGGAACTCCGCCGGATTTGAAGCAGCTGTATAATGACATAAAGGCCTATGTCGGCCGCGAAAACGAAGAGAATAAGCTTTTATAAAAGGAGAATCAAAATGTCGGACGATTGGAAAAAGACTACTGTTCGTTGCGGAATGGGAATTATGGTTCTGAATGATTCCGGCCAAGTGCTGCTGGGGCTGCGGAATTCTGACGCTGAAAAAGCATCAAGCGAATTGAATGGCGAAGGAACCTGGACTTTTCCCGGCGGCAAATTTGATTTCGGCGATGATTTGTTTTCCGGCGCTGCGCGCGAATTAAAGGAAGAAACAAATCTGGATATGGATATCGCCGCGGCCGATATAATTTCAATTTCAAATGAAAAGACGGAAAACGCTCATTTTTTCACAGTGGGATTTCTGGCGAAAAAATGGTCGGGCGAATTAAAGACTATGGAGCCGGAAGAGATTACTCAGTGGTGCTGGTTTGACTTTAACGCCCTGCCCGCAAATATTTACAAGCCGACGGTGAAATTTATAAAAAATTACAAAGATGGGCGCCTTGTCAGCGCCGCCGAGCATATATAGGAAAAATCGTAAATGAAACAACAGTCAAACAGATTTATAGATCCGAATGGCTCTGACGAAATGCCCGCCAGCATTCGCCCAAAAATGCTGGGCGATTTCGTCGGTCAATCAGACCTGAAAAACAATTTATCCGTATTTATCGGCGCCGCAAAATCACGCCGCGAATCTATGGATCACGCCCTGCTCTATGGGCCGCCGGGACTGGGAAAAACAACTTTGGCGCATATCATCGCGAACGAGCTGGGCACGAATTTCCGCGCCACCGCCGCGCCTATGTTGACCAAGCAAGGCGACCTGGCCGCGATTTTGACCGCCCTGGAACCGCACGATGTTTTATTCATAGACGAAATTCACCGCCTGCCGACCGCGATTGAAGAAGTTCTTTATTCCGCTATGGAAGATTTCAAGCTGGATATAATGCTGGGCGAGGGGCCGTCCGCAAAATCCGTCCGCATAGACTTGCCGCCGTTTACATTGGTTGGCGCGACGACGCGGACCGGCCTGCTGAGCAACCCTTTGCGCGATCGCTTTGGAATTGATCTGCGATTGAACTTTTATCCGGCGGCTGATTTGGCCCAGATTATATCCCGCTCTGCCGTTATTTTAAGTATTCCGATTGATCCGGCAGGCGCCGCAGCTTTGGCCGAATCGGCGCGCGGCACGCCGGGGATTGCGACCCGCATTTTGACGGGCGCGCGCTTTTTCGCCGCGGCCGCGGGAAAAAAAAAAATAGATGGCTAAGTAAAAAAAACGACCCTGTTCCAGCTGCAAGTTGACGCGCGCGGGCTGGA